>JAGLGG010000027.1 GCA_023144145.1 Anaerolineales bacterium
TTTTTTTATTCAATCCTTCGGGCGGTTAGAGAAACCCATCCTACATATCAGCCCTTGCGAGGTAGGAGTTTGAAATTGGAAATGGATAATTAATCGCTTGACCACCTCAAAGATGCTCCATATAATGCTCCGACAATAGAGTGAGGGTACCGAAATGCTTAATGAGTCGAGAATAGGTTTCATCGGATCAGGTGTGATGGCAGAGGCGATGATAAAAGGATTGCTGAGAGAGAGCGTTACCTCCGCGAGCCAGATCTTTGCTTCCGGACCACGTCAAGAGCGTGGAAAGCAATTGGCAGAGAAATATACCATTGCCGTCACCACCAACAATGCTGAGGCTGTCGATCAGGCAGACATTGTCGTACTGTCGGTCAAACCGCAGATGCTCAGCGCGGTATTAGAAGAGCTTTCAGGGAAAATCCAAAAGGATGCGCTCGTGCTTTCCATCGTGGCTGGGGCGACGATCGAGAAAATTGAGGGGAGTTTAAAACATAAAGGCGTGGTTCGCTCGATGCCCAATACGCCGGCGCAGATCGGCGAGGGAATTACAGTCTGGACTGCTTCACCTGACGTAAAAGACGAACAACGAGAACAGGCTAAAGCGATACTCAATGCGCTCGGTGAAGAGCTGTTTGTAGAAGATGAGGATTTTCTCGATATGGCCACCGCACTCTCGGGAACCGGACCGGCGTACGTGTTTCTCTTTATGGAAGCGATGGTCGATGCTGGCGTCCATCTGGGTTTTCCTCGACACATTGCGGAGAAGCTCGTGCTTCAAACTGTGCGAGGATCAGTCGAGTATATTCGAGAAACGCCAGAACACCTCGCTCGTTTAAAGAATCAAGTAACCTCTCCTGGAGGAACTTCTGCGGAAGCCCTTTATTATTTGGAACGAGCGGGTTTTAGGACAGCAGTATCAAGAGCAATCTGGGCCGCCTACCAACGATCGATCGCGCTGGGGGAGGAGCGAATCAAGAAGAAGCTATCTGAGAGTGAATGAGATACCCCGAGATGAACCGAAAACGACGGAGGTAACTCCGTCGTTTTTAGTGTTAGATTAGAAATTGACGCTTTACTACGTCCTATTCCATCCCTAAATAGGCCTTTTTTACCATCTCGTTCTCTCTAAGGGATTCAGCGGAATCGTGCAGTACGATTTCACCGGTTTGCAAGACGTAGCCGCGATGAGCAACTTGAAGGGCCATGTGTGCATTTTGCTCGACAAGCAGGATTGTGGTTCCCTCCTGATTGATCTCATGAATCGTGTCGAAGATGCTCTCAACCAATATTGGCGCCAGCCCCATGGAAGGTTCATCCATGAGCATCAAGCGCGGTCGAGCCATGAGTGCACGACCTGTTGCCAACATTTGCTGCTCGCCTCCACTCAACGTCCCAGCCACTTGTTTCCGTCTTTCGTACAACCTGGGGAACAGGCTATACACTTTCTCGAAATCCTGCTTAATGCCATCATCATCATCTCGATGGTATGCGCCAAGGTCGAGGTTTTCGAACACCGTAAGCCTAGAGAAAATCCCACGCCCCTCCGGCACCATAGAGACGCCCTTGTAAACGATCTCATGTGCCCTGAAGCTCGCCAGATCCTCATTGTCGAACTCTACTGAGCCATCTCTGGGTTTTAATACTCCACTGATTGTTCGAAGGGTGGTTGTCTTTCCCGCACCATTGGCGCCGATGAGGGTTACAATTTCACCTTCGTCCACGGTCAGCGAGAGCCCTTTTAGGGCATGTATCTTCCCGTAGTATGTATGGACATCCTTTACGACCAATAAAGCCATAAAATGAGCTCCACGAGCTGTTATGAAGACGATTCGGCTGCCATCCCGGTAGCGACTCCACGACCGAGATAGGCTTCGATGACTTTTGGATTACCTTGAATTTCAGCTGGCGTTCCCTCGGCGATCTTTTCACCATAATCAAGAACCGACACACGTTCGGAAATCCCCATAACCACGCGCATGTCGTGCTCAATCAGGATTATGGTAATACCTAATTCATCCCTAAGCCGGCGAATGAAGTGCATGGTTTCGGCACTTTCTTTGATGTTCATGCCTGCTGTGGGTTCATCCAGCAGCAGAAGCTTCGGTCTACTTGCTAGTGCTCGACCAATTTCCAGGCGACGTTGATCTCCATAGGGTAAATTGTTCGCCAGTTCATCTGGAACCCACCCAAGACCTACGAAGTCCAGGAGACGTTGCGCCTCAATCTCGGCCTCTCTCTCCTCTTTTCGGGTCGCAGGTGTGCGGATGATGGCTCCAAGCCAGTTACTCTTAAGGTGTGGTTCCATACCAACCAGGATATTTTCAAGGGCAGTCATATTGGCGAATAAACGAATGTTCTGGTAGGTGCGTGAAATCCCTAAACGAGTTATGCGATCTGTCGATCTTCCATTCAGCAAATGACCATCAAATTCGATAGTTCCTTCATCCACACTATAGAAACCGGTTATGCAGTTGAATACGGTCGTTTTTCCAGCCCCGTTGGGACCGATGATGCTTACGATCCTTCCTTCTTCCACATCGAAATCGAACTTATTAACCGCAACAAGCCCGCCGAAGCGTTTTACCAGGCTTTTGATCTCAAACAGATTCGCCATACAATTCTCCGCTCAGTCTGCTGCTGACGCGCTTTCTACAGTCTCATCTTCCGAGTGCAATTCTCTCTGGCGTCGAGCCGAAGGCAACAATCCCTCGGGTCTAAGTATCATCATGATGATCAACAACGCGCCGTAAGCGACGATCCTGTACTCATTCACGCTTCGTAGAATTTCAGGTAAGCCAATAAGAGCGAGGGATCCCAAGACTGCGCCTTCAATGCTACCCATCCCACCGATAATAATGAGCGATAGCACATCTATGGATACAAGGAGTGTGAAATTATCAGGAAAGATATTAACTTGTCGTGCAGCATAGAGCGCTCCCGCAACCGCGGCAAATCCCGCCCCGCTGGCAAATGCCATTAGCTTGATAGACACTAAATTGATACCCATGGCTTGGGCTACATCCTCGTCTTCGCGTAAGGCTAACCATGCTCGACCCAGTCGCGAATCACGAAGGCGAGTGGTTAGGAAAGCAACCACGATCGCGAATAGCATCGCCAAATAGAGAATCCCTTTTGGATTGCCAAGATCCGCGCCGAAAACAATTGGAGAGGGGACGTTGAGCACACCTCCGGGTCCACCTGTATAGTCTCGCAAATTGAGCATAAGTAGGCGAATGATCTCACCGAAACCCAAGGTTACTATTGCGAGGTAATCACCGCGCATCCGTAAGACGGGTATGCCCAATAGCACCCCTGCTGCGACCCCCATCAGAAGGGCTACCGGTAATCCAGTCCAGAATGTCAGACCCCCAAACCAGGGCAAATTCACAAGAAAGTAGGACTTGGGTGCTGAAAGTAAGGCGTAGGAATAGGCGCCAATACCGAAAAATGCTACGTATCCCAGGTCGAGTAATCCCGCATACCCTACTACGATGTTTAATCCAATACCCATTACGATAAAAATTGCGACAGCACCCAAGATTGCATTTTGAAAGAGGTCGGTCAATTGAGGAAGAATGAGAATCAGAATTATGAGCCCAATCGAATAAACGATCCGTTCACGACCTGAATTCGCTCCTCGAATGGCAAAGAGAGCGGAAGCGATAAAGATGAAAATGAAGATCAAACCCAGAATGTTCTCATCCGAACCGCCGATGTCGACACCCTCAATTTTCAATGAAAGAAATAATGCATAAAAAAGAAATGGAAGACCCAGCACAAGCCAACGAGCAGCAGAAGATGTTGCGAGCTGGGTTCGGTAGGCCTGGGTCCTTTCGGTAAAGAGCCGTGTAGCACCACCACCCAGAATCCCCGCTATCATGAAGAGGCCGGTTAGCTTTATTAATCCCGGCAGTACACTGACGCCAGCGATGACGTCATCCGCGCTGATTCCGGTTAATGCGGCGGTGTGTTCCGGGAAAATTTGTGCAAAAACATTCTTTACTTGAATTCCATCAGCTTGCATTCGAGCAAAAATAAAAGTGACTAGTGAAAGCATGAGTCCTGCGACAATGCCAATAATTGCACCATTTAACAATGAACTTGGAAGATCGTACTTCCTATCATGTCGATCGCGCAGAAAGAGAAGTGTAAGTAATCCGACAATCACAGTGAAAAGAATGATTGTAGGGCTGCCGAAGGTTCGGGGAAGTCCGAGCAAATTAAGAAAGAGAATTAAACCGAAGGTGATAAGTCCAGATCGAATGGAATCTCTGATATTCATCCTTAAGCCTTTTTCTCTGAGAGAACTTCGCCCAGCAACCCAGTTGGTCTAAAAACGAGCACAAGAACGAGTATTGAGAAAGCGATCACATCCTTATACTCAGTTGGAAGTCCGAGTGCGCTAGGGCCTAAGGCTTCCAACACGCCCAGCAGGATCGAACCGAACATCGCGCCGCGAATGTTCCCAATTCCACCGAGTACCGCGGCAGTGAAGGCTTTGAGCCCGGGGATGAAACCAGTATTGAAGCGCATGACGGTGTTGTGGAAACCGAGCATCACGCCACCGGCTCCTGCAAGAGCAGATCCTAGGGCAAAGGTCAACACAATGACTTTGTCGACATCGATCCCCATCAGGGCTGCGGTCTCTTTATCCTCCGCCAGTGCGCGCATGGCGCGTCCGAGTTTTGTCCGTTGTACGATGAAGAATAATCCCATCATCAGCAGAATGCCTGCCACAAAAATAAATGCGCCGGTATAAGAGATAAAAATGCCCGTGTCGCCAACACTGATGCCACCGCTAATAATGGAGGGTTTGTTGTAGTTATGAGGGATTGCACCGAAAAGCAGCAAAGCAGTATATTGAAGGAAAAAGGAAGCACCAATTGCGCTGATCAGCGGAACGAGACGTGGGGCACCTCGGAGTGGACGATATGCAAGACGTTCTAACGTGATTCCCGTCAAGACGGAAACGATCATCCCGGCAAGAATTGCGAAAAATACTGTTGCCGCAGACTGAAGAGGCGTTCCATCCGACCACCCAAGGCTGTTCATCAACTGCAAGGTGAAAAAGCCTGCGAAACCTCCCATCATCATCACTTCGCCATGGGCGAAATTGATCATGAAAAGGATGCCATATACGAGGGTATAGCCGAGTGCAATGAGAGAATATACGCCGCCGAGCACCAGGCCATTTATGACTTGAAATGCCCAATATTGGATAGGATACGCTCGATCAACTGCAACGATGTAGATGCGCCACACCAGGAGAACAAGAATTACAATCCCAATAATATTAAGGAATATCCGGCTTCTCTGCGCGCTGGTAAGGTTAAAAGAACGATTTGATTTCGGAGCGGGTTCGGATACAGAAGTCATTGGAAATTCAACTCAGCCATTTTCAGATCTGAATGATCGATCCCCCTTGATTGAGAGAATTGGGGCAGGCATGCCTGCCCCAATTTTTGTGTAAGAGCCTTGGTGGAAGAACTAGTCCAAACCAAAACCAGAGATCTGAACGAAAGCACCATCCTGGACCTGGAAGATCTGGATACCACCCGCACCGCAGTCACCAATCGCGCTGCAGGTCATCATTCCAGCGAGACCTTGAAGACCCTTCGTGCTGCGAATTGCCTGGATCAGTGCTTCGCGCTCGATGAGAACGTAGCCTTCACCAGCGTCGTCTCCTACAGCGATTGATGCAATCGCGCTTGCGAGCAGGTTAACCGAGTCATACGCCTGAGCGTGGAATGGTCC
>JAGLGG010000270.1 GCA_023144145.1 Anaerolineales bacterium
TGTCCGCAACAAACTCTTCAAAAACCGTCACATTCCATGCGGCTTGTGCAGACCTGCGCGGTTCTGTGGCAAGCACGCCGCCAGCCATCGAAGTGAAGTGGTTGTTAAGCAAATATACCTCGATTGGACCACCATCGGACTGTAGCAGCACATGAATTAGCAGAGGCGGGCGGCTTGTCAAACCCTCCGGGGCGACATGTTGCTGAACCTCCATAATTTCCGCTCGGTCGCTGCGCACAAGATATCCAACATCAATGCCTCTGCTGTCGGTCCCTTCGATTAATGCTGGGGCGTATCCATACTCGCTGAGAATTGCGTGAGAGGCAAGATCCTCCAAAATCCCGATGTGCTCTACTTCTTGAAAACCTATGATCGTAGGAATCCCGCTATCAATAATCGTGTTGGCGATTTTCGTAAGCGACAATTCGTACTCTGCTTTCCTTGGCAACGGTGGGTCAGTTGGGTGGGGATCAAGAATGTCGAACAGGTTCTCAACGTTCCACGTCATTATAGAAAATTCATCCGCAGCAATTGGACGGAGGCGCTCGAAGGTTGTGCTGGCTTTGTCAATCGTAGGTTTCTGGAGTGGTTCAATTTTATAGTTTCCAAAGGTGAATGCCAGTGGTCCATACAGATCCGTAACTTGATCGCCGGTCTGAATGGCATACTCCATTGTTGAGCTGTCGTAGTGAACGTCGGAGGTGCCATCATCAACCATAATGATGTACCCGGTCTCATCGCCTCGCCAAACACGATCGACAGCATTTTCCAAGAGAACAAGAGAATACTCGCCATACCTTGTTGTAGGCGAGACCGCGACCGCGGGTTCGCTCACGCTAACGAGCATCCCCTCCAGAGCTTCATAATACGCCTGAGAAGTTGCATTATCGAGTGGCGGTGAAAGTTCAACAGGGGAAGGAAGGTGCTGATCTCCTAGGACGGGTTGGATATGCTCCAATGAAAACACTTCCAGCATTGTTTGCTGGCTGATTTCCCTTACGTTTCCAGTGACCAGTACAAGATCGCCAACCACAATATCCGCTTCTCTCTCACCAATGTAAATGAAGAGCCCCTCGGATGTATCTGGATTATCATCCGCCTCCGTTGACTGAATCCAAAATCCTCCTAGAGAAGGGAAGATGCCTGTCGTAATGCCCTGGGTTGTGACTTGGTCGAGAACATAGGGTGAGCTAAAACCCTCCCCCTGAATTGCCCAGATAGGAACACTCGTGCCGATGAAAATGTTCCATGGGAGCGGCTCTGCCATATCCACATTCTGGGGAGGTGAAGCAGAAGCCTCAATAGCAATTTGAGCGGCACCTTCATGCGCGGTCAGGTTAAAACTTACGGTTGCGCTTTCTCCATTCCCTTCAAGCTCAGGGAGCATCCAAGAGATTTCATCCCCGTCCAGATTGCCATTGTCATGCACTGTTTCAAGAGTGGCATTGGATGGCACTCGCGCTACGATCACCAAATCTTTTATCGTCTCAGCGCTGTGGTTTGTTGCGATTATTGAGACATCGATGTTTCCACCGGGTAAAACAGTGTTGGGTGCCTCGGCTTGAATCATTAGAACAGGTGGGAAGACCTCCTCCAAATCCGACATCACTCTCGGGTTGAGCGAGATGGTGCCATCACGTAGTTCGATAATTCCGGTTGCTCGAAATATGTGCCCTGGCTCGATTTTTTCCACGCTCATTTCTGTGAGCTTGTCGATGTACAGGCGCAGTACTTGGCCTTCATCATCGGCGAGATCCATTTCATAGCTGTATGAAAATTCTTCAACCCTGGTTACCGTCCCTTCAACTTGGACGAGCCTGCCGGGAAGAGATTCGGAATCATTTGCTGCCTGTCGGAGTGTGACAGCCTCCCCGGGGATGAAATGATCAAGTGGGGTATCCAAGATCTCAATATCCTCCGGTACCGCGTTCGGGACAATTTGTAGTGAGTCGCGATAAACGCCCATCGTGCCCTTGACTCGAACGTATGCACCAATAGGAATTCTTACTAAGCCCTCACCAGTAAAAACTTGGACTTGCAATCCTCCGGTTTCATCTTCTATATAGAATTTGACATTACCGCCACCGGCATAATAGCCACCGGTGTACATTGTGGCGATACCTTCGATCGTCAGTTCTGCACCGATAAGGCCTCTAGCCGTTCCGATCGGTATGATACCGCCTTCAACCTTGGTAAGAATCGGGTTGGCAAATACGGTTTTCTCACCCCCATCGATTTGTGCGAAAACGTGTTCAATCAGAAAGTCAACGTATGCCCATGGAGCTTCCAATCCTAAAGTCTCAAAGGATTCGACGCCTCCTGGCACATCCCCAATTCGCCAGTAAAGTTTTTGATCGATCTGCTCAAATGCATCGGGGAGGGTATTGATAATTAGTTCATCAGGAAGCATTAATTCAAAGGTGACATCCCTAACTTCATCGGGGCCATTATTCTTGAAGGAAATTCTGTACTCAAACTCAGTTCCGGGCTCAACGCTAGCAGGTCCTGAAATTCGTACCACGACATCTGATCCGTTTGAGGGAGTTGGAAGGCTCCCGCTATTTTGAGGCGAAGGCTCAGCCGAGAGGGAAAAATCCTTCGAATTATTATCAGTGTCCTTATGGTTGCCTTCGTCTCCGCCTGGGTTTCGCACCAAGGATTTTCCGTTATCGACTACAGGAGCCGGAGATCCCTCAGTAAATGTCTCAGGCGCATTACCCCAGCCAAGCGCATCAAGACTTGCGCCTTCAGATCCTCTTAAGAGCAATCCGCCTCCGGCAGTGTTTAAGGATTGTGTAAATGTTGCATTTGAGAGAATGCCTATATCCTCGCCCGCGCGAGAGAGTAGATAGTGCCCATGCGCGGGGATCAGGGTTTCACCACTCCATTGATATAGGAGCAGGTCATCTTCACTGGTCGGTAAGCGATACCAAAGTGAAAGGCCATTCAAGTCAGAAATTTCATCGCTATAATTGTAGAGCTCAATGAATTCATAGTTGTTATTCCCCGCGATCCCGGCCATTACCTCACTGATCAGAATGGTCTTTTCTGACTCTGTTGGAGAATCATCTGGCTTAGAATCTAATTCACAAGCTGAAAGAAGCAGAATGATAAGGGGAAGGATGTATTTAAGTTTCATTTTTCCTCGGATTTGATTTCGGCATCGAATTGTATCGATGCGGGTTTAGAGATTTCGAATTA
>JAGLGG010000271.1 GCA_023144145.1 Anaerolineales bacterium
AGGTCGGAAAGGGTCAGGTTTTCTGGTAAACTTCCTCGCTTGATCGTCGGTGGACTGAGATTTTATTATATGAAAGGCTTTTGCCCAACGGCAATTTTGAGCTGATTTTAGCTGGAGGGAACCGGTATGAAGAATGAGGAAACAAAGAACGAAAAAAATTCGCTCTGTTTTTATCATGATGATGCGGATGGTCGATGCAGTGCTGCAATCGTACGCAGAGCATTGGGAAATAATGTCACGCATATTCCGATGGATTACGGAGATGAAATTCCGTGGCGCTTGATCGAGCAGACCGATGATGTGATAGTCGTTGATTTCTCCTTCTCGTTACGTGATATGGATCGAATAAGATCCTCAGCTGAATTGACCTGGATCGATCACCACATCACTGCTCTCACCGAACTCAAAAGCTTAGAAAACATACCGGGCAATCGAGCATTGGATGAAGCAGCATGTGTCCTGACCTGGAAATATTTTTTCCCAGACGATGCAGTGCCAGATGCAGTTCTCTACATTGGGGATCGTGATATCTGGAAGCATGAGTATCCTGAAACCAGGCCATTTGGAGAAGGTCTTTTTCACGAAAATTCTATCCCGGAGAATGATGACGTTTGGGTATCGCTGCTTGACGGTGATCGTAAGTATCAGAGCGAGTTGATCTCGCGTGGTCAGATCTTATATTCGGCTCGAATGATGCGTAGTGAACGGACCCTAAAACGCAGGGGGATCGAAGTATCATTCGAAGGGCATCCTACCCTTGTTGTTAACACAGTTGGAACTGGAGATCTGGGTGAACTAATCCGCAGCCGCGGATATGCAATTGGGTATTGTTACTATGAAGCATTGCAAAACGGTGAAATTACGACATTTGTGACGCTTTATTCCGATACAGTCGACGTATCGAAAATTGCTAAGAAATTTGGAGGTGGAGGACATAAGGCTGCAGCAGGATTTTCCTTTCAAAGAGCCGAATCACCGTTTCCATCCGGTTCGGTCGTGGATTTGAACAGCTAAATTTTGCAGTTGATATTGAGCAGGAGTACCACCATCACTGCTCGGGTGACACCACCCTTTTCAACTTCTCCCAATTGAAAGTTAGCAGGCCATAGGGATGTTTCCGGAAGCCGGACTGGTTGTACATGCGAAAGTGAGTTGAATTGCAGTATTGAGAAAATTCACCATTATTTGATACCATCTCCATACATTCACTTTTGTTTAACTTTGTGGCAGTATTACATTAATCTTACCTTTATTGTGATATTGTTCACAATCCAGGGGAAAGCGAACTAGACTACAAATATAGTGAACAGAGTGAAGTTCTCTTGTAATTAGGTTCAAGCAAACTGTATCTTGCGAAATCTCTTGGGTTTGGCTATTCTATTGATGAGCAGGTTTTGCAGAAAGTGCAGTAAACTCGTAGACTAGACATCACCCAAGGGTGATGCTCTAAGTGTAATTACAAACGAAGGGTAGCACGTATGCCTGCTAAGATTCTAGTTGTCGATGATGACCCGACTATGCTGAAGATGGTTGAAGGCCATCTTCAAAGCGCTGGATATATCGTGAAGAGTGCGACAGATGGGTCTATGGGGTTGAGACTAGCCGCGGACTGGAGCCCAGAGCTAATCCTTATGGATGTAATGATGCCGGTTATGGACGGCTTCACGACAACAAAACGCATAAGGGAGTTCTCTGCAACCCCAATCATCATTCTCACTGCCAAGGGTGACGAGCACGATCTGGTCCGTGGTTTAGATGCGGGCGCCGATGATTACGTTGTGAAACCATTTTCTTCCCAAGAGCTATTGGCGCGTGTGCGCGCCGTCTTGAGACGATCAGAAACACAGGGTCTCGAGGATTACCACCACAAAATATTCCGGCATGGTGATCTGGTCATTGACGTCGATCGTGCAAGTGTTGTAGTCCGAGGAGAAGAGATTAACGTTACAGCAACCGAGTTTCGTTTATTGGTTTCCCTGGCGGGTTCAATGGGGGAGGTGTTGACTCGAGAGGAACTGCTAGCTTCCGTTTGGGGTCCGGACTATCGAAATGAGAAAACGATCCTTTGGGTCACATTAAGTCGATTGAGGCAAAAAATCGAGTTGGATCCGAAGAACCCTGTTCATATCGTCACTCGGCAAGGAATTGGATATGCCATGCCAAGCCTTTCCGATGGAGTTTCTGAAGGGTAGCATAATTAGGATAGAATGGGGGGATGCTGGAGAAAAATACCCGGCAGTGGATGCCGGGTTTTCTTACAACAATTCACAACTGTTTCCCCATGGTGGATGCTCAAAGTGCCACTGCTCTCGCAGTTGGCTTTAGTAGAGTTGCGGTTGTTTTTCCGGAGGGACCAGCTAAAAGGGATGAACACACGAAGTGTTCCTATCGAACTGTTTGCTATATCCATTACTCTAGCCATCATAGGAGTAGTGATGGTATCCCCGGCGTTTTCATCGGGGTGTAATGAAACTGAGAG
>JAGLGG010000272.1 GCA_023144145.1 Anaerolineales bacterium
ACGATAGTCCTCGTACTCGGAGATGGAAACCTACGTACGTTCATTATCAGCGAGCAACTGAGTTATCAAGCTCTCTCACCAAACAGCCCGTATTCTAATTTCAGGGATCTCAATGACACATCGATCGAAATCACCAGTACCGATCTCTTCAATCAGATTTATGCTGAAAAGGGAAAGTTAGTATTTCAAACCTGTATCGCATCAAACGGTGTTGAAAATTGGGGTCGGTATTTTGTGATTGCAGTACCGGCCGGACGAATTCCACGCTATGGACATAGCCTGCTACAAACCAGAGGCCTATCGCTCAACTAGGTTTTCAAATCCAAGTTTCTTAAGAAAGCTTCATACGTCTTTTGGGGAAAGCTTGCTTCGTTCAGCCTGAAACGAGCTCTCCACTTTTTCATTGATCGTCGGATTCTAGATAAATTGATATCCTCTGATATGAATTGAGCGTCTAGATATAGAAAATACTCTAGCTCAACAGTACTCTTTTCCTATATAGCTTACGTTCCCCTTACAAATATAATGAGTACAACAAAAGAATAAGCTCGTCGAAAAGGCAACGTCACATTAAGAAAAAAGTGGCCGCGCAAAGCTAAAGGGTCTAGGGCTGGTCAACCAGCTTAGACAGCCAGCTGCCGAAGCGAGCTCGTATAGAAGTACGGTTTGAATTACCGTGTCGCGGCCACAGGTGGCTGCAGCACGGTTTTGTCGATTAAGAGGGGTTTGATAATGCCCCAATGTATGTCAGAAGGCTGAGTTGGAAAATTTGAGTGGATAAATGAGTGGGTAATGAGAGGAAGAACGATGAAAAACATATTGAGGAAACTAAGTTTGCGAAAGGGCTACAATCGAAGATCAATTTTGAATGGGCAGGGTTTGGTGGAGTTCGCCGTAATTTTGCCCCTAATGCTTACACTCATAATGGGCATTATTGAGTTTGGGCGTTTGGCGATAACCTACACAGCAGTATCAACCGCGAGCAGAGAAGGGGCACGCTATGGGGCTGCAGTTGGTAACAACGGGGTGGGAACTGTAGCAAGGTATGAGGATTGTATTGGCATACGAGATTCCGCCAAACGCGTAGCCAGTGCCTTCACAAATATCGATTATTCCAATATTCAAATTGAATACGATACTGGGCCAGAAAGTGCAGTTTATGCAAACTGCCAGCCTCCGGTGGGTGCGGTGGAATTAGGACACCGCATTATTGTGCGTGTGGTTGTGACGTATGAGCCTCTGTTCTCGGTTGGAATTGAGCCTTTTCAGATAACTTCGGAAGCGAAGCGAACAATTGTCAAGGAGGTTGAGCTCAATTGATGGTTGTGGCTCGATATAAGTTCTTGTACATGGCGGGAGTATTGTAAACGGAAGGGTGAAAATTTCAGGGAAGGTAGGAACGGGAATGTATAGGTCAGAGCGTGATAAGTTTGCAAAAGGTCAGGCCCTCGTTGAATTTGCCTTCTTGGCCATATTCCTCGTTGTTCTTCTAGCAGGTGTTGCTGATTTTGGTCGAGCCTATTTCATCTTTCTTGAGATGCGAGACGCCGCGCAAGAGGGAGCATCATACGGTTCATTTGAGCCGAACGATTTTGCTGGAATTGAGGCCAGGGTGCGGGATACCATGAAGGAGCCAGTGGATCTGTCGGATCCTGCCATTGTGCTGGTTACACCAGAATTGACCAAACCGCCCTTTGCCTGTGCCGGATTCCAACCCGGTTCATTGGAGGCGAATGCAATCCGAGTGACTGTGTATTTTGAAATGCCCCTCGCGGTACCGTTTCTAGGAGCAATTATTAACAGTCAGGCGCTGCCTCTGGTAGCGACTGTGGAGGATGCGATCTTGCGACCGCCTTGTCCATAGGAAGCAAAGTACATTTTATTTGAGTGGGTAACTAAGTGGTGTAGAGGAGTAAAAATGAATAAGCGAAGCCCGAATAATTTCCAGCACGGATCTTCAAGCCTATTAATGGCCTTTGCCGTCGTGGTCCT
>JAGLGG010000273.1 GCA_023144145.1 Anaerolineales bacterium
CAATGATGTCATCGTATTTGGTCTCAGTTCGCTTAGCGAAATAGAATAATCCTCTGGCGATGATCCCTCGTGCAATGAGAAAAGTCCCCAAACTTAGCAGAACCATCGCTCCAAATGCCAGTAATGGATTTTGCAGGATCCATTCTTGTATATCCGTTGTGAGCATCGAATCAACTCTCCTTTGGTGACGACGGGTAAAAGGATAAATTCCTAATAGGGAATTATAATGGCTTGAGTGGCCGTGGATATCGTCCAGCCGATTGCTTAAATCTGGTCAGGAGTTCTCTAAATTCAATGGATGGATTGGTCCCTCCTACGAGATTGAGATTTAGCGCTCAGGTTAGCCGCCAAGAAAGTTTCGATCGTTAGCGGCTAGATACTAACATCGCGCACGACTTGAGCGTTGACCCACACATGAAATTCAAGGATTAACATCAACTCACGCGTGTTGACTAATTTCTACGAATGAGATTAATCTATATTAATCATCATAAATTAAGGATTTCAAATGCTATTCTCATGGATTGAAAGAGACTCCTTTCGGGGTTTTCTAACTAAGCCATCTTTGTAAGCCTATGCTATTAGCGTCGATCCCCCTACTGTGTTTTATTTGTTTGTTGCTTGTCCTGGGAAACGTTCAAACCGAACTGGACTGGCGACGAACTTTCTTGCGAACCTCCTTGCTGTGGGGAGGCTATGCAATCCTGATTCTCGAACCTCTAAGCGCATTCGAGATGATTTCCCCGCTTTACCTTGCCCTCGTATGGATAATACCGACAACTGGTCTGTGTCTGAAACTATTCCAGATGAACCGCCAAACCCACCGACTTCACCTGCCCACAGTAAAAATCCCCGATTCAAACATCAATCGTGTATTGTTCGTTGGGATCGGCCTTTCGCTCATGATCACGCTCATCATCGCATGGATCGCTCCACCGCAGACGGCTGACTCACTTGTCTATCATATGAGCAGGGTAGCGCATTGGGCTCAAAACCAATCGATCAGGCCCTATGCAACAGGCATCCGGTTCCAGAACACGATGAGCCAGGCAGCCGAGTTGATTATTCTCCAATTTTATGTGCTGACTGGCTCTGACAAAATGGCGAATCTTGTCCAATGGTTTGCTATGGCGGGAAGCCTGATTGGTGTCTCTCTTGTTGCTGATAAATTGGGCGCAAATCGTAGCGCTCGTACGTTTTCTGTGGCCTTCGCAGCTTCCCTGCCCATGGGTATCGTTCAAGCTTCTAGTACCATGACCGATTACGTCCTTGCATTCTGGATGATTTGCGCTGCCTCCGAAGTCCTTCTTTTGATAAATGAAAAAACGACCAATCCGAGCTCTTCCGTATTTCTTGGCCTTGCGGTCGGATTGGCCATTGCTACGAAGCCCACCTCTTTCTCATTCCTTCTGCCATTTGCTTTCCTTGTTGCGATCATCTTGCTTCGACGGCTCTCGATGAGGAGATTTATTCTCATCTCAGTTTTAATTGTTTTCTGCATCACGACACTTAACTTTGCGCACTATTTAAGAAATTATGCCCTCTATGACAATCCTCTTGGTTTCGAACAGACATTCCAGCGTCACGCAAATAGGCTGATCAATGCAAAGGTGATTCTCTCAAATACCCTTAGACATGCCAGCCTTCATGTTGGAACGATCTGGCCGGAGGTTAACGAATGGATCTACCAACAGATCGTCAAGGTCCATGTTAAGACCGGGATTGACATAAATGACCCGAGAACCACCTTTACGGAATTTAGAATCTTAGCGCCGAGTACGAACGAAAACTTGGTCGGAAATCCGATCCACGCGCTCATCATCCTTGTTAGCATTATCCTGACCGTAACCTTATGGTCTCGAATGGATCCGATGACAAGGATCTTCGCCATCGCAGTGGCTTCTGGATTTATCATTTTCAGCGCAATGTTTAAATATCAGATTTTTGGCAGCCGCCTTCAACTACCCTTCTTTATCCTAAGCGCACCCATCATCGCGACAATTCTTTCTAAAATTAAAAATACTTGGTTAATCCCATCATTGGGAATCGTTCTGATTATCGCCTCATTTCCCTGGTTGTTCCAAATATCATCCAGATCCATCATCACCAAATCTGAAGAATCAGTCGTTGGCAGCATTTTTTCGGCATCAAGGATCGATTTGTATTTTCCGAAATCTCAATCCGCGGCGGCAGTATATCATCGCATCGCGGATAGGATCGAGGATCGAGGTTGCAGCGACATTGGCTTGATGCTTTCCGGATCCTCTTCAGAATACCTTTGGTGGGTTCTTCTTGGCGCACCTCGGGATGATTTAAGGCTCGAATGGATCGTCAGTGACTCTCCTACGGCGGCGTATGGGGACGAATCGTTCGAACCTTGCGCGGTGATCTGCGAGAACTGCCCAAGCGAGTGGACGACGATTCGCGGGCTTCAATTGGCAAAGGACGTGCTTGCTTCACAGTTTAACTTGTTCTTAGAGGTGGAAGGAAAATAAGATCGTAATTGGAAACATAGGTGGAACCAAGAGCGTTGAAGATGGCATCGTCAATTTGGCGATATCCAGTGTCTCACTGGTTTCACCGAAAATTTTAACACCAAGATTCTGCTGAAATAATGCGATAATACGGATCAGTGAGTTTATCATCTAAGTAGGAGAACAATTCTTGAACAAAACACCCTTGATCGTCTTAGGTTCGTACGCATTCGCTGAGGAAGTTGCTGATATAGTCAGCGATAGCGAAAATTATTTTGTGTCCGCTTTCGCTGAGAATTGGGACATTTCTCGAACAGAAAATTTATTGCATGGGTTGCCGGTAAGATGGATAGAGGACCTCCCTGAATATGTCGATACCCATGAAGTCATATGTGCAATTGGTACAACCAAGCGGTCTAAATTTATTCAGCACGTTGAGAAGATGGGATTTAAATTCGCAATCCTCCAACATCCTTGCGCCCGAGTCTCAACAACCAGTGATGTGGGAGAAGGATGTATTTTGAATGCAGGGGTTGTAATTGCAGCGCATTCCAGTATTGGTCAGCATGTCATTGTAAATCGTGGAACTCTCATTGGTCACCACACATCAATCGGAAATTATGTCACAATCTCGCCAGGTGCAAATATCGCCGGTCGCGTCACTATAGGCGATAGCACTTATATAGGCATGGGAGCAATCATACTCAATGATATTTCGATCGGTTCTCACGCCGCTATAGGCGCAGGATCTGTTGTTGCTAAGGATGTCCCTGACAATGTCCAGGTGGTAGGTTTTCCGGCTATGGTCTCCAAAGAGAATATCGAGGGCTGGTAATCTAAATCTTCTCATGAGAGTCGATAATACTGAGGCTTTTACTTATGGCTTGGATTGGTTAGCCACATCCCCATTCCGATCCGATGAAAGTCATTCTTCGTCCGAATTTGGACAAATGGATTCAAGCGATTTTGACTAACATGAAGGGCAAACTACTCAGCAGCTTGACCACCTTCCGCTGGCGGATTCAACAGCGCGATACCTTCGTAATCCTGCTAGGTCTAATTCCGTGT
>JAGLGG010000274.1 GCA_023144145.1 Anaerolineales bacterium
TTACGCGCGTCCTTTAAGGCATTTTGTTCTTCGAATAGCGAAATGAGTTCTCGGTAGGCTCTTGCCGCTCGCTGCTGAAATAATTCTCGGTTTATAAGCGCCCATTCCTCAAAAGCCTGACTGTCGGGAAGTGAGAATTCGGCTAGGAATTCCCCTTGGTACAGCTCACTAGCCTGTTTCATCAACTCTTCGCAGTCCTTGCAGCCGTCACCTTCTTGATGTCTGTGATTAGCACAAGTATCCAAGAGTTCGCTGAACTCAATTACATCAAACCGATGGGGGCTTTCCAAATTGAATTGGATTTCATCGCGGGAAATAATCAGAAAAGGCGGCGTGGTTTCTCTGTCACCCAGCACTTTCCGCAGATTGGCAATCGCTTGCTTCAGGTTGTTCCTGGCCACGCCTCGCGGTTTATTCGGCCAGAACATCTCGGCGAGAAAATCCCGGCGATGGGGCCGATCCGCTTCAATAGCCAGGAAGACCAATAAACCGCGGACTTTATCCGAGGCGATCCCGCATATCGGCTTGTTATCGGAGGCAATTTGAAGAGAACCGAAGAGGGTAATGCCTAACTCATTGGATGTTACTTGTGCCTGGTCCATGAATGATTCCGAGCAGTTGTCTACCCATCATAAAGCAAAAATAGTGCGTAAAGCAAGAAATAGTATCCGCATTGTCCTAGAAAAATTACGGTTGGATTACGTTTTATTTACGATCCTTTGCTCTAATGTGAAAGAAATCACCAATGGAATTCGACCATCAAGATAAAGGCTTTTGCGAGATGGGCTATCGGTCCTTCCTACTGCGGCTGTGGCAGGTGGATACAGAGGGGAAACGCGCCTGGCGATTCTCGCTTGAGAATTCAGTCACAGGAGAGCGCAGAGGATTTGCCAATTTGGGTGAGCTGTTGGTCTTCTTGCTCGACGAGATCTGCGATGGGCAGGAGGATGAATAGATTCGAACACTCGTTTTGGAAAAGAAATTGGGCTATTATCGATGTATTAGACAAAAGACGTGTGGCTTGATTTGTTTCGTACGAGAAAGGAAACATCCCTTGTTTTGCCGCTCGATAGCGAAAATCGACATCAATTTCATCCTTTGTTTGGCCAGAACCGCCTGCAAGCCGCTCGTCTACCACCTTGTATCTCCGAAACTGGTGAAGAATGAAAAATAGATACCGAGTTTTCTCAGAAGTTACCCCCTTCTACCAGGACTTGCTAGATGCAATCGCTCTGGCAGAAGAAACTATCAGCATGATGTACCTGATCTACGATTACGGGCGTTGGACCGAAAAAATAAACGATGTTTTAATCGCCAAGAGAGAAGCTGGTGTAAGAGTGCGCATCGTGGTGGATCTACTTGGCACCATTACCGACCACCCCACAAACATCTTCCACAATTTTCGTATGCTTAAGAGATTAGAAAAAGCCGGAATCGAGATCAATATTTTCCAACCATCCGGCTCGCGGATGTCATTTGCCGATCGGTTACATATCAAGCTTCTTGCTATTGACCAAACAACACTCTTCATCGGTGGATCAAATT
>JAGLGG010000275.1 GCA_023144145.1 Anaerolineales bacterium
TTTTGATCTGGGAAAACTTGTCGGCCACTTTATCAATCATATTGAAGAATGCGCTGGGGTCTAGTTTGGATTTAGCTTCCACTTCTGGACCGGGGATTCCCAGACCGAGTTGGAGATCTTCCTCATTGCCAACCAGAACATCCACATGCTCTACTATCCGGCTGAGGACTGATTGGGCACGGTCTAATCCGCCCCAGATGTTCCACAATTTGGCTCTGTAGTTGAGGTCAAAAGAAGTGACAGCTCCGGCGGCTTTAGCGGCTTTCATTCCTTCGATGATCGCCTCGCCAGTGGTTTCTGAGAGGGAGGCAAAGATGCCGCCGCTGTGGAACCAGCGCAAACCCCTGGAGAAGATATCTTCCCAATTAAAATCACCGGGCTTAAGGAGCGCGCCAGCTTCATTTGATCGGTTGTAGAAGACGACTGGGGCTCGCACGCCATATCCGCGATCGCTGTATACGGTTGCCATGTTGGGGCCATTCACACCGTTGTGTTCGAAATCCTTATAGAAGTGTTTAACCCCCATTGCCCGTACACGCTCGGCGATCATGTCCCCAATGGGGTAGTTAACCATCGCTGTAGCAATACCCGTATCCAGCCGAAAGCAATTTGCCAGATTTGCGGCACAATTGAACTCTCCACCGCTTACGTGGATCTGGCACTCGGTGGCTTTCCGGAAGGGTATGATCCCCGGGTCCAGCCGGTGGATAACGGCTCCGAAGGAAATAAAATCCAGGCCGTCTTTTTGAGGAATATTTAAACCATTTTTCATAACTTCATCCTTTCAATTAAGCGTTGTAGGTACTAGATGTCACATCACCACCGGTTCCGGTCCAGTTGGTGTGAAAGAACTCACCCCGAGGCTTATCTGTTCGTTCATAGGTATGAGCGCCAAAGTAATCACGCTGAGCTTGCAGCAAATTTGCTGGAAGTCTTTCACGCCGGTAACCATCATAAAAAGCTAATGCGCTCGACATCGCTGGTACAGGAATACCCGCCTCGACAGCTGTGGCAATCACCCGTCTCCATCCGGACTGGGCAGTGTCTACTTCTGATTTGAAATAATCGTCAAGCAATAAATTATTCAATTCCCCATCTTTATCGAAGGCTTCTTTAATTTTTCCTAAGAAAGCTGAACGGATGATACAGCCACCGCGCCACATCAATGCGATGCCCCCATAGTTTAGATCCCAATTGTATTCTGCCGCAGCTGATCGCATCAACATATACCCCTGAGTGTACGATATTATCTTGGATGCATAGAGGGCGTCATGGATATCTTTCACAAAGGCCATCTTGTCGCCATCGAACGTATAGGCTGAGCCTGATAATACCTTGGAGGCCTCAACTCTATCGGCCTTCAAAGCAGATAAGAAGCGTGAGAGTACCGCTTCAGTAATTAATGTTAGAGGAATTCCCATATCCAATGATGATATTGCCGTCCATTTGCCCGTTCCCTTTTGACCCGCAGTATCAAGGATTTTATCAATAACATACTCACCATCTTCATCTTGATAACCTAAAATATCTCGAGTGATCTCGATCAAGTAAGAGTCTAATTTGCCATCGTTCCACTCTGTAAAGGTTTCATGCATTTCCTGGTTATTCATGCCCAAAATGTTTTTCATCAAATCATATGCTTCGCAAATAAGCTGCATATCGCCATACTCAATACCATTGTGGGTCATCTTGACATAATGACCAGCGCCATCTTTTCCCACCCAGTCGCAGCAGGGAACATCATCATCCACCTTCGCTGAAACCGCTTGAAAAATATCTTTTACGTGTGACCAGGCTTCTGGTGAACCACCTGGCATGATCGAGGGACCAAAACGTGCGCCTTCTTCGCCCCCTGAAACGCCCGTGCCGATATACAGCAACCCTTTCGATTCGACATAGGATGTCCGGCGGATGGTATCGTTGTAATTCGAATTTCCTCCATCGATGATGATGTCACCTTCTTCTAAATATGGGAGGAGAAGTTCGATGAAGTCATCTACGGGCGCCCCAGCTTTTACTAAAAGCATAATCCGGCGTGGGCTTTTTAGCACACCCACTAATTCTTCGATGGTATGCGTTCCGACAATTTCTGTACCCTTTGCATTTCCAGTGATGAACTCATCCACTTTGGTTACCGTTCGATTGTAAACAGCAACCTTAAAGCCATTGTCATTCATATTCAAAACCAGGTTTTGTCCCATCACCGCCAAACCTATCAGTCCAAAATCACATTTCTCCATTTTTTAATCTCCTTGATAACAACATTATCTAAGTTTTAAATAACTACCGAACGCGGTAGAGCATTTCGCCAGCACGTGGGACAACAAGTATGCCTTCACTTTCACGACCTTGCATCTCCTCCAGGTTAAGGCTGGTTGGATCAAGATAGCCTAGGTTGATCTGAGCACAGCGTTCAGCGGGGATGCCTGTAGCAAGGGTCACATTGATACGACTTTTTTCTCTGCCAGTGGCAGGATCATACTGCCCGATGCCTTTAACATGAGTCGAGTGGGCTAAAACTCCACCAGGGAAGTGTTTGAATTTATCCCATTGCTTTAGAAAATAATCGCGACAGTGATAGCCGATCTGGTCGATCAAAATGCCATGAGTGTAGCTGACTTCATTGATGTGCGGTGCGAAAATGATGACTTCGCCGCCATCGGCAATAGCCGGTTCGGTTTTATACATTCCTTTGGCCGCTGTCCAAAGATCATCGTACATTTGCGGCATTACAGAGAATACTTGTTGGTAGGGTTGATCAATGTAGATGATATGTTTTTTGGCTGAAAGTTCCGCGGCAGATTGCCAGGCTGCTTGTGGTGTCCCGAAGAATATGCCAGACAACCCATCGTGGGTGGTCACCAGCGAGAAACAGGCGGAAGGAAGTTGAATGAATTCCGCTGCCCGATCAATGATCTGGCGAACAGGGGTGTATCCAGCGCCAATGACAGCGTAATTGGTCATTACCGCCCCAAACCAATGGGTGAAATTGATGATATCTGGCCCGGCGATACCGGGAAAGAAGTATTTGTTGCCGCCTGAAAAACCGACGACTTCGTGGGGAAAGACAGGCCCACAGATAATGATCTGGTCGTAATTGAAGATAAGTTTGTTGAGACTTACAGGTACATCCTGTGCCAATAACCCGCCTGTAATATCATCGACTTCGCTGGCTGGAATGGTGCCGATATGGGTAAAGGTGTCTGGGTCTTGCCATTCGTGGTTAAAAATGCGGCGTTCACCTGTCTGCCCATTTCGCACTTCTCTGCCGACCAGTTTACTTAATTGAGCATCTGTCATCGGTTGATGGGTGCCGAGCGCGACCAGGTAATCCAAAGCAGCCACTTTATGGCCCAAGAACTCCTCAAATAAATTAAACATCAATGGCATTGGCATTGTGCGAGTGCCATCTGGAATAATGAAGAGGACCCGCTTGCCTTGCAGCTGGAGCGTACCGAGGGCTTCACCAACAACCTCTTGAGTTTCAGCATCGGTGAGATAACGCTCGGTGATGCCTTTACCAACAATCATAGAAGTTACACTCCACTGAAAGCGGAAAACCCGCCGTCAATTGGGACAACAATACCAGTGACAAAGGCAGATGCTGGCGAAATAAGCCAGAGCACAGTTCCAAGGAGGTCATCGGGAGATCCGAAGCGGTCTTGCGGAGTGTGATCTAGGATCGATCTGCCGCGTGGAGTGATCTCTCCCGTAGTTTCATTAGTAAGCAGGAAACGGTTCTGGTCAGTCAGGAAGAACCCCGGCGCAATCGCGTTTACCCTGATCTTGGGTGAATATTCCTGGGCCATGTGCACTGCCAGCCATTGAGTGAAATTGCTAAC
>JAGLGG010000276.1 GCA_023144145.1 Anaerolineales bacterium
CCAAAAACCTGGCTAGGCAGGATTGTCCCAATCAGGTTCAAATCCAGTACCCAGCGAAGAGCTTCAGTTGGCAGGTTAAAAAAAGTATCTTTTGGGTTTGTAGTGGCTTCTGGTTTGTTACCGCCAGCACCATTGATGAGGATATCCACCTGGTTGTACTGAGATAGGACTTCTTGGGCAGCGTCGTCAACGCTGGATTTTTCGAGGACGTTGCAGGGGACGGCGATTGCTTCACCCCCCGATGAGCAAATTTTTTCGGAGAGCTCGTTCGCGTCGTCTTCCTTCAGATCCAGGAGGGCAATTTTTGCGCCAGCGGACGCAAGCAATTGTGCCATGCTGGCACACAGGACCCCCGCGCCGCCGGTGATAACAACCACCTGGCCGGAGAAATCATTATATTTTAAGAAAGTCTTGATATCCATAGTTCACTCCTCAGGTAAAAATGGTTGGAGATGCCGATTGAAGTGCTTTTCCAGGTTAGCGGCGTAGACCTCTGGGTTTTTGCGCAGGATGTCCATGAAGCGATCGTAGAACTCCCAACCGCCTGAAGAGGTCTTTTGGGTGAGGACTGATCCAAAGGTTACATGAAAAATCTCACGGGCATCGAATTGTTCAAGCAAGCCTGGCCAATCATTTACATTTTTCGGCAATGGAGCGCGTGATAATTGTGCAGACACGTGGTAGCTGGCTTTATCGTTTTCATAATGGTGACGAGAAAAATTATATATTTCCGAGCAGAATTCAACGTCTAAAGTCGCAATTGTCCGGAGAGCTTCCAGGTAACTGGTACCGGCGGTTTTAAGATGAACAAGCCCGCGGGTGTGGTTCATAACAGCAGGGTAGATGCTGAATTTATCGGAGCCGGAATGTAAACTGAGTTTATAAGGACCGAAATGCCGGGCGATCGCAGCATGTCCAGCTATATCATTCTCGAATGCAGCAAGATCGCCGATATAGTCCACCCCTTTTTCAAATGTGCCGATATAACGCGGCGCCAGGCTAATCCAACGCACCCCCAAACGCTTCAGTTCACTGGCAATGTAGATGTGCTCGGCATGTGAGGTGGGCTGCTCGGTTTCGTCAACTGAAACCTCTAGTTCGAAGGGTCTATCTCCGGTAGATTTGGAAAGATGATGGTACATCGAGACGACATTAGCTACTGCATTGCCATATTTCACCGCAGCTTTTTTAAGAGTGACCTCATCTATCTGAACAGTCAACCCTTCAAGATCAAAAACTTTGTTCAATAGTCCGCTGGTATCGGGTTGGTGGTCGAGCGGTAACTGGTCTGCTAGTTCGTTCAGTTCGCTTAAACTAGCAGTTTCAGTCTTGTTTTCAACGAATGAACCGGGATCAATTGTAAAGAAAGTAAATCCAGCGTTCAGGCAAATATCTATATCCTGGAAAGTCTTTAAATGGTCAGCATCTGCGCCGACACGGTTCTGCCAACCTTCCTGAAAGATTCCCCAAGTAGCATCATCCATCACCTGTTGAGGTGTGCGGCCAGTTCTCATATTCTCGCGCATAGACTGCTGGGCGAATATTGGAGCAATCTGCCCCTGAGCCGAACTGACAGCGCGCACATGGCCAGGGGTTGCCAGACCCAGTCGGTCACCCATACCGATGGATGTTGATAGACCGAGTGGGCAAGGATTGAGCCAAGCCAACCGCGAGCGCAAGGCGGCGGCATTTTGAGAGCTTAGCGATGCCAGAATCAAGGTTTTGCCGCTCAATTGAGAAGTTTGTCCTTCAAAAGCGGATAATTTGGTTGAATCCGGGGGTGAGAGTATCGCAAGAAGATGCTTTCCGTCCTTCTGAACAAGGCCATATTCTACGCCATTTTGAGAGACGAGTGAATGGGGGTAAAGGTTGAGATTAGAAGAAGATAATTCAAATTGGTTGGGTTTCATCGTTATCTTTGGCCTAATTTATTTTTGGGAGGTCGGTTGAATTGTGAACAAGGAGCTTGCTATTGAGGATTTTTACAATAACTTGACCTGCCCCCAATAATTGTACCAGTAGCTATGTTACACCAGCATGCTGAAGTTGTGAAGTGAGTGCGATGAAAGTTGCCGGTGTTGGGGGAGTGTAACCCAGTGAACTGTGTGGTCTGATCTGATTGTAATGCCACCTCCATTGCTCAATGATAACTTGAGCTTCTGTGAGTGAATAGAAAATTTCTCCTGCTAATAATTCATCCCTCATCTTGCCATTGAAGGATTCAATGTATCCATTTTCCCAGGGGCTTCCTGGTTCGATGAATAATGGCTTGATCTCTAATCTAGATAAGTATTCGCGCACCCTCTTTGCTGTAAACTCAGATCCATTGTCTGACCGAATGTGAACAGGAACACCACGCTCAAGAAATAAATCAGTTAATACTTCCAACACCTCTTTATGTGTCAAACTCCGGGCGACTTTGACCGCCAGGCATTCTCTCGTGTACTCATCGATGACATTGAGAATTCGATATGGAACACCATTGTGCGTGCGATCGTGCATGAAGTCATAACTCCACACATGTTTGGGGAACTCAGGCCGCAGACGGATGACCGAACCATCATTGAGCCACAGCCTGCCTCGTTTAGATTGCTTTTGAGGGACTTTCAGGCCTTCTTCTCTCCAAATCCTCTCTACGCGTTTGTGATTGACGATCCAACCTTGATTGCGCAGCAAGGCTGTCACTCTGCGGTAACCATAGCGGCCATACTGGCTGGCCAGTTCGATCACCTTTGCGCGTATCAATTCCTCATCCGCAGGAATGACTTTTGGATAGCGCTGAGTAGAACGGGGTTGCTGCAGCGCCCAGCAGGCACGACGTTCTGAGACATCCAGTACATTGATCACCTGTTTGACCGCTTTCCGCCTCCTGTCCGGGCTGATTACTTTTTTGAGAGCACCTCTTTGATAATCGCATTGTCCAAAGACAGATCAGCTACCAGAGTTTTCAATCTGCCATTCTCTTTTTCGAGTTCCTTGAGTTTCTTCGCCTGGGTCATATTCAATCCCCCATATTCTTTTCGCCAGCGATAGTA
>JAGLGG010000277.1 GCA_023144145.1 Anaerolineales bacterium
TACAGCTTGTTTGTCGCTGCTTCAGATCGGGATTTTGATCAGGAAAAAGGCATTCTCCAGGCTATGGGGGAACGCCGAGTAGATGGGTTGATCGTTTGCTCCACTGATTTTGGGGAAAATCACGCCCGTCAATTACAGAACTATGATTTTTCAGTTGTAGCTGTAGGCAACCAAAAACAAGAATTCTATCAATATATGGTCTACCATGATGATTTCTCTGGGAGCCAACAGGTAGCCAAATATTTGGTCGAGTTGGGACATACCAAGATCGCATATCTTGGTAATGAACGTGCTCCCAGCACAACTCGAAATCGTCTCGCTGGATTTAATCATGAGATGAAACTGGCGAATTTACATGTTCCACCCGATTATGTTTTTCACGCCCCTGATGGACGGATTCAAGGGGGTATAGTGGGTGGTCAGCATTTCCTTAACTTGGACGAAATACCAGCAGCGGTTGTATGTTTCAATGATGTAATGGCAGTCGGAGTGATCCATGCATTTCAACAAGCTGGGTTACGCATCCCTGAAGATTGTTCGGTTGTTGGTTTTGATGATATTGAGTTTGCTGCATACACCAATCCCTCACTTACAACATTCAGACAGCCTAAATATCAACTTGGGAATATGGCTGCTCAACTGATGATGAAGTTGCTTGATTCAAATAAAGATAAAACCATTCAACCTGAAATGCAGTTTTTACAGGGTGAATTGGTAATTAGGAAATCCACTAGTAAATATGGAAAATGATTTAGTTGATTTCCTAAAATTTTAGAAACTATTTACAAGGAAAAATAAGAGGAAGAATTTCTCGATGTTAATTCCAGGATAATTTCCTGAAAATGTAAAAACTATGTTTAAGGAGAAAAACGATGAAAGGATTAGTTTTAGATGCAAAATGGAAACCCAAATCAGATTATAAGGTTTCTGATTGGGAAAAGGAGACTGGCAAAGCCGTTACCGGCAGCAGCGTATGGCATAATCCCACGCTGGAGATCCGGGATTGGCCAGACCCTACTCCTGGACCCAAAGAAGTATTGATTGATATCCAGGCCTGCGGTGTTTGCGGCTCTGACATGCACTTTTACGAGACGGATGATGAGGACTATATCCTTTATCCTGGTTTAACTAAGTTCCCCACAATTCTGGGACATGAGTTCTCGGGTAAAGTGGCGGAAGTGGGTAAGGATGTGACATTGCTCCAGGTTGGGGATATGGTGACGGTCGAGGAAATGGTTTGGTGCGGGCGCTGTACGCCTTGCCGGAATGGTTTCCCCAATCACTGTACTAACCTAGAAGAAATCGGTTTCACAATTCCTGGGGCCTTTGCAAATTTCATCGCGGTAGACGAAAAACTTTGCTGGAAGATTGATGGAATTGCCGAACAATTTGGCAGTGAAGAGATGGGTTACTCAATTGGCGCTTTAACCGAACCGACCTGTGTTTCTTACAATGCTCTTTTTGAACGTGGTGAGGGATTCCGGCCAGGACATTACTTTGGTGTCTTTGGCGCTGGTTCCATAGGGTTGGCAGCTATCGGTCTGGCGAAGGCGGCGGGAGCGGGGACCATTGTATCATTTGAGATCTCCCCGCAGCGCATGGAGCTGGCAAAGAAGATTGGCGCTGATTTTGTATATGACCCCCGCGAGGTAAACCCTCACGAAGTGTTGATGGAACATAGCAAGGGCGAAGGCTTTGATTTCCTCTACGAAGCATCGGGTGTACCTGAAATAGTGGTTCCAGAGATGGTTAAATCTTTGGCGATCAATGGCAAGATCGTACAGATTGGTCGGGCAGCGCAATCTGTGCCAATGTACCTGGAAACTATACAGGTGCGCCGCGGCCAGGTTTATGGTTCTCAGGGCCACTCCGGACATGAAAATTTCCCTAATGTTATCCGGATGGTTTCCGCGGGGAGATTGGACCTCAGTCCAATTATCACTGCTCAATATAAGTTGGATGATGCAGTAAAAGCAATTGCTCAATCTACCACTCGGACTGACGGCAAGATCATAGTTCGTCCGAACTAGATAAAAAAGAGGGGTGGTTGGTAAAGATGGGATTAACCACTCCTCTACTGCTTGAGGTATTTAGGGTTCAAAGGAGGCTGTTTTGTCTAAAAAGATTACTGTAGGGCTTATTGGCGCTGGTCGGATCGGGCGCGTCCATGGGGAGAATCTGTCTTTTCGTATTCCCGATGCCAACCTTGTCGCAGTGGCTGATGTCTTCAAGGAAGCGGCTGATAAAACTGCAGCTGACCTTCGAATCCCAACTGCTTACACTAATTACCAGCAAATCTTAGAGGATGAGACCATCGAGGGTGTTGTGATTTGTTCAAGCACAGATACCCATTCTCAGATCATAGAAGAGGCCGCTTCTGCTGGGAAGCACATTTTTTGCGAGAAGCCGATTGACCATGATCTGGTAAAGGTAAATCGTGTTCTGAAAGTTGTAGAAGAAGCGGGAATTAAATTCCAGGTTGGATTTAACCGGCGATTTGACCCTAATTTCCGGCGAGTACGCGAAATCGTTGCTGCAGGAGATATCGGGGATCCCCATATCCTACGGATTACCAGTCGTGATCCAGAGCCTCCTCCGGTTGAGTATGTAAAGGTCTCAGGTGGTATTTTCCTTGACATGACAATTCATGATTTCGACATGGCTCGTTTTCTAATAAATAGCGAGATTGAGGAGGTTTATGCAGTTGGTGGTGTGATGATAGACCCTGAAATCGGGAAAGCGGGTGATATAGATACTGCGGTCATCACCCTGTGTTATGAGAATGGCGTTATTGGCACAATTGACAATAGCCGCCAGGCTGTCTATGGATACGACCAACGGGTTGAAGTCTTTGGTTCTGAGGGTGTTGTTATGGTCTCAAATAACAAACCTGATTCGGCTGTTGTTAGTAACGTCAATGGTGATCATTCATCTAACCCTTTGTTTTTCTTCGTTGAGCGGTATACAGAATCTTATATCGCTGAGATGAAGGAATTCATTGAATGTGTTCAACAGGATAAAACACCATCCGTCACTGGGATCGATGGACTTGTCCCGGTTGTCATCGGGCACGCTGCGAAAAAATCACTGGATGAAAATCGTCCAATAAAAATAAGCGAAATTAGCTAGACGGAAATAGAAATCACAGGAGACTTACAGCTTTGGAAGATATCCGAGTAGCAGTAGTAGGTGCAGGCCGTATGGGGTTGACCCATGCTGAAAATTTATCTCACCGTGTCCGAGGTGTGAAATTAGTTGCTGCGACTACATCGAATGATGACCGGGCAGCTGCCATACGCCAAACCTGTGGCGACTTGTCCATTTACACTAACCTTGAGGCATTACTAGAGGCTGAACAATTGGACGCGATGGTTATCTCCAGCAGCACTTCAGCTCATACCGAAAACATAGTGGAATGTGCAAAGGCTGGCATGCACATTTTCAGTGAAAAACCTCTTGCCCTGACTCTCTCCGAATGTGATCGAGCTATCGTCGCTGCTGAAAACGCAAAGATCAAATTGATGATGGGACATGTGCGCCAATTTGATTCCGGCCATGTGGAAGCCAAGCGCATGATCGGTGAAGGCGCTATTGGAAAACCATTGGTAATTCGTTCTATAAGCGGAGACATGAACCCCCCGCCGCCCAGTTTCGCTGATCCTGCTGTAAGCGGTGGCTTACTACTGGATGCCTTGTACCATGATTTTTACTTATCTCGTTGGTTGATGGATGACGAAATCATTCGTGTTTACACTGAGGGTGACGCCTTGGTAGATGAAGGTGTACGATCTGTTGGGGACGTGGATAATGCTGTTGTCAGTCTACGTTTTGCAGGTGGTGGGCTAGCTTCGTCTTTCGTCAGCCGTACGACACGTTATGGTCATGATCTGCGCATGGAGGTGGTCGGCGACCAGGGCGCGGTTCAAATTGGTTATTTAAGACAAACACCGGTGAGGCTGCTGGATCACAAAGGTGTTCACCACGACACCCCTCAAACTACTCCTGACCGTTTTGGGGATGCTTTTGTAACCGAACTACAAGCCTTTGTCGATTGTATCATTCAAGACACTGACCCGCCGATCACTGGTACAGACAGCCGCAATACTGTTGCAGTTGGGATTGCGGCAACTAAATCAATGCAAGTAAATACGCCCGTGGATGTTTAACAATATTTACCTTTTGGGTTAAATATTGCTGTCGCTGCGAGCCCAAAAATTATTGAAAGGAAATGATCTATGTCTGATAAAAAAGTACCTGAAGGATTACTCGCCACTGACCAACCAGACCTCTTCTTTGAGGATAATTCCGTTGGTCGAATGAAAAAAGAGGTATGGGAATCAAGTGATAAAGAGATTGATGATATTTTAGCTGAGTATGACATCCCGTCTCCAGTTGAGTGGGCTAAGCCCGGCTCTTACATTCAAACCACAGTGCGTCATGAGGTGGTGGATAATCGCCGAAAGAACGATATTGTTCTCATTCCTGTTGGCAGCACCGAACTGCATGGCAGTCACACGGTTAGTTCTATGGATACATTATTTGTGAGCGCTATCTGCGAAGGAGTCCGCCGCTATACGGCCATAAAGGGTGCGCCGGTTAACATAGCCCTGCCCCCGCTGAATTATGGAGCCCACCCCTATCACCACTTAGGAATGCCTGGTACTGCCATTATCAGGGAAAATGTGTTGAGGGAGTACATGATCGATGTGATGTTGGGTTTGTGGAACGATGGTTTCCGGAAGCAGATCATCATCAACAATCATGGGCAGTTGTGGGCTTTAGAAGCAACTATCCAGCAGTTCCAGAAACAGTATCAACTTCCCGGTATTTTCAGAGTGATTGACTGGCATCGTGCGGTTCGCGAATTTTTCCGCACCAAGGACCGAGGTGGCAAGTGGGACACAAATTTTGTCCATGCGGATGAGTCAGAGACCTCCCTTGGTCTTCTTCTCTTCCCAGAGATGGTTCACATGGATCATGCCGTAGATACCGAGGGCAAAAGCTACCTCCCTGAGGGACATTTTGATAAGTCGGTGGATCCATTTGGTCGTCCAAGCCGATGGTCGGAAGGTGAAGGCCATTTTGCGATTGAAATAGCAGCGACACCGGAGGGCGTCGTAGGCAAAGCAAAGAACGCAGATCCCGAAAAAGCAAAACGGCCAATGGCTGCGATTCTTCGCTACCTGACCCTGCTCAATGATCAGACATTGGAAGCGTTCCCGCCCGGCAAGACCCCGCCAACTGAGGAAGTAACCTTGCGGACTGAAGCCGAGATGGAGCCTTACCTGCGCGAACCACTCAGCCCAGGATGGAAGTCAGTGTACGGATTACCCCGAATCGGGCAAGGCACAAAACTATAGGAGATCGGAGACAAGTGATGCGGTATTCTGTTACTCGTCTCTTCTATTTATTATGAAACTTAGCATTGTTCTTTCTACTCATGCTGCCCAATTTCAGGCTGTGGCTTTAAAAGGTGACTTTGATGCCAATGTCGCAAAGATCGCAGGTTGGGGATACGATGGCGTTGAATTGGCTATTCGTGATCCCCAACTGGTGGACAATGATGAATTGGGGCATATTGTGTCGTCTCATGGTTTGATCGTTCCTGCCATTGGTACAGGACAGGCTTGGGGAGAAGAGGGGTTATCGTTCACTAGTGATGACCCTGAGGTTCGCACCAAGGCTATGGAACGGATTAAAAGTCATGTTCCATTGGCTGCGCACTTCGACGCGGTTATTATCCTGGGATTGATCCGGGGGATCACGCCTAAAGGGCAGACACACGAACAGTCAATGGACTACCTTGTTGAAGCTTTACAAGAATGTTCAGCTGTAGCTGCTAAAGAGGGAGTCCGTTTTGCCCTGGAACCTCTCAACCGCTATGAAACCGATCTCATTCATACTGTTTTTGATGGGCTGGACCTCATAGAACGGGTTGGCGCAGAAAATTTTGGATTACTCCTTGATACATTCCATATGAATATTGAGGAGTCTTCCATTGAAGAGAGTATCAGAGTGTGCGGAGATCGGATTTTCCACTTCCACGTGGCGGATTCTAATCGCTGGTATCCCGGTGCTGGGCACTTGGATTTTTCCTCCATTCTGGATACTTTGTTTTCTACTGGGTATCAAGGTTTTGTTTCAGGCGAGTTCATGCCCATGCCTGATGCTGATACTTCTGCCCGTGAAGCAATTGCTTTTCTGGAACGAAGCAGCAATTGACATAATCATCAAAAAACATCACCCTCAGGAATCCTGGGGGTGATGTCAACATACTAATTTGTGAGCCCTTTGCGGGTTTTCTAACTTTGAATGGTTAGCGTTGGATCCTCGCCGAGCCGCCTTTGGCAAAAGCCTTGACCTGTTCGAGAGTAGCCATGGTGGTATCGCCGGGGAATGTGGTCATTAGAGCGCCATGCGCCCAGCCTAAATTGATTGCGTCCTGCGGTTCTTCGTCTGAAAGCAGACCGTAAAAGAACCCTGAGGCAAATCCATCTCCGCCGCCCACCCGATCGAGGATGTTTAATTCGCAGGTTGGGGAAACATAACTTTGACCATCGATCCAAGCGACGGCTCCCCAGGAATGGTGGTTGGTGGAATGCACTTCACGCAGGGTGGTAGCAACGATTTTGATCTGAGAAAACTTGTCGGTCACTTTATCGATCATGTTGAAGAATGCGCTGGAGTCTAGTTTGGATTTGGCTTCCACTTCCGG
>JAGLGG010000278.1 GCA_023144145.1 Anaerolineales bacterium
TGGTCACGCCGCCGGGGGAGTGATATTCGTCGCCATCCAAAAATTCCCAGCCTAATTCATCCGCCAGCAAGGAACCAACGGTGGTTTTACCAGATCCTGAGACTCCCATCAAAATTATGATCATTGACCTCGGATAGCCTTGGAAAATTTTATTTCGGCCCTGGTCATGGCTTTCGCTGCGTGAATCGTAGACCCGACCAGGTTTCATCAATTGAACAAATTTTGAAATCAACCAAACCCGAGTCCAAACCCGTCTGACGCACTATATTTTGAGTGAGATCCGATTTGAGTTTCGACGCTTTTTTGGGCCAAATGATCCACAACCCTCCACCCCCAGCTCGCATCCCCATTTTCTCAATCCGTTGATGTAACTCTTTCTGCGATGTTATGAACCACAGAGTTAGATCACTTTTTCCACGAGCGCTCTTTTTCAAGCGAACACCAGAAGCTAATTTTCCGAGCGTCGCTTCAAAACCGTCTGGTGCACCGACGAGTGCAATGACAGCGTTTTCAGAAATACCCAGTTTTTTAGGAAGGGGCGTTCCGGCATAACCCTGCATGCGCGAGTCTGGAACAACGGGGTCTTTGGGAGGTTGTGAAATTGCTGAATTGAGCGTATTTTGAATTTCTGACCAATTGGAGAATGTTGCATCCGGCAAAATCTTTCGAACATCAGCTACTTTTTCTGACTTCCCGCCAACAAATACAATTGGTGTAAGACGGGTAGCCTTGTATGTTCGATAGGCAATGCCGACATCTCTTCCCTGTGAAGGCAATCGAGTTAAGTCGATTACGATTGCATCGGGTGTCGATTGACGATCCGCCTGCATCACTTTATTCGAAAATGCTTCGTAGTCGACTTCGAAACCTAATGCTCTCAGCACCTTCACCAATTCCTCAGCTTCAGCCGGTTTCCAATGGATCAATCGTATCTTATTCAAATTGACCTCCCACGTCTAAACAGAATCCAAATTATTGGAACACGACTCCCCACATCAGGTTCACTAACATATGGGTAATGGCTGAAACAGTTACCTTTCTCTCCCATTTCTCTTATCTGCTGGCCAAACCACCTGCAAGCTCTCCGCCGTCAATTACATAGGCCTGACCGGTTATAAAGGAAGCCTCATCGGAAGCGAGGAATGCGAATAATGAGGCCACCTCTTCTGGCTGAGCATGCCTGCCCAAGGGGATCTTGGAGTTTATCTCCGCCAGCATTTCCGCTGGGCATTAGCAGAGCTAATGCACTCCAGATGTGTACATGGTAAATGCTACGTCATCCCAACCCAGCTGGCTGGGCTCCCATGCCCGGGCTGGATACAGATTTGCATTTTCCCTTTGATCCGAAAGGGAGTCCAGCGGCTAGCGCCTGAGCGGAGCTCAGGTTGCACAAGCAAAGCTTGTGCACTCCGGTTTTTGTTCTGAGACTTAGTGGGATAAAGCATACACTCTGGAGTCCGGAAGCCTTACTTCCGGGCGCAGGCGTAGCCTGCGTGAAGTTCGGTTTGTGTTTACCTTAACTCTCTCCCTTAATCCAGTCGCTTCGACCTGAGCTTCTCTCTCAGGTCCGATTCATTCCCTCAAGGATGAGACGCCCCGAAGAGCGTCTCCCCGAATGCATATAAATGGCTTCATCCTTGTTGAATAACAAAGCCTATTAAGCCGGTTTTCCAGACGTTTACAGTACGGTTGCTGCTTTCTCCATATCGTCCACGCCCAGGACCAATCTTGTCCCCGTCGCAAGATAACAAAGCTCGATATTTACCTCAGCCTCCGTAAGCTTCCGGCTAAGCTCACCGAGTGCACCCGGGCGGTCTTCGATGTTCAGAACGAAAACATCACGCACGCCCATTACAGCGAAACCCCCTGTCTCAAGAACTTCTCGGGCTGCTGGGGAGTTCTCGACCAGGATGTGAACGACGCTCTGACC
>JAGLGG010000279.1 GCA_023144145.1 Anaerolineales bacterium
CGCGATTCGAACGCACAACCTACGAATTAGAAGTCCGTTGCTCTATCCATTGAGCTACAGGGGCGTGTGATGATTGTACGCGGAAGTTGAAGATGGGTCAATCTTCAGTACAAGGGCGAATTCCTTTATAAACCCTGGGACTGGAGAATGTCCGCAGAATCTTTTTTGGCTCTCGACCCAATCGTTCTCCCAGATCTCTCGCCGTCAAAGGAGTGTTCCCATTCGCTAAGAAGATTCGGAAGACTGCGTTCACCAAGCTCGTTTGTCGAGTGATGTAATCCGGCTGCTGAGCACAATGTGTGATCAATACGTTCTGGATGCCCGGAACTTTCGTAACCTCGGCCGTTTTCGGATCGACATTGTCAACTAGGGCATCCGCTCTTACATCTGCAAACGCTTCTTTGTGTTCAGGACAAAGGTGACTGTGCATATACACCTCAAGATCCCGATTTGCTCGTTCCCACCAGTCATAATCGATTTGAAATTTAGTATCTAAGGTTGGGCGAACGAGAAATTTCGCCGGCGGGGTTTGTACACTACTCACGACTGGCTCCAAGATGACTCGTCGAACCTCCAATAAAGGTCTCCGACGTGTAAATAATATGGCCGTGTCAACAACTCGGTAAATATGGGCGCTGGAGGCAACCTCCGGATGACGTTAACACCTGAATAGAGTGATTGAGCATGTACTGCACTTTGAGGGTTTAATTTAGATAGCTCTCTAAAAACATGTGCAACGAGACGATCGATTGGCATTTGGTTCTGTCCACCCCTCAGCCAAGCTTCATCTAGCGCGGATTGATCAATCAAACCCACAACCATAAGATCGTCATACGCTGTGCCTACAGGTTGTTTCAACATGGTGAAACCGATTCGACCACCCTCTCCAATTGAAACTGTACGGATCCAATCATTCCTACGCCTTCGATCCATGGTTTCAACAATCACCTCACCAGGATTGTCCCCTCTTCGTACTCGAATCAATCCTCCAGTTGGTACATCGTAGCGCCGGTACCACTCGTCCAGACCAAACACAATACGCTCTGCACGAACAACCCAACCCGGAAACGAATCCCCACTGTGACCATCGACCAATATAAACCGTATTCGCGGTGCCTCATATGCGGTTGGAAACAAAGTCTGAAGTTTTTTCGATAGTGGAAGCGCCCCCACTCGCCAATGAGGGAACAAGAGCGATATTACAACCTCATCATGGTCGGCTTGTTTCTGTTCGAACGGACTGAACTCATCGTCAAGCAGGGCTTCGAGATCTAATAAATTCTTGGTGAGTATTGATCGATCGTGTGGAACTTGTTCGTATTCTAATCTTGGGGGTGGGTACAAAACTTCGGGAGGTTCTAATCGCTTCAAATACCAAAGCATCTCACCCGCAGGGCCGACCTCGTCAAAGCGCTCATCTTCTTGGAGCGTATAATCCAACGAGAATTCAGCGAGTAACGGATCTAGATCTTTGGGCATCTCAACGTGCTGCATCAATTCAGAAGTGGATGTAGGTCCTCCCCCAGCTACATCTAATACTGCCTCCGCTAAATTGAGGTGCCCTTCGTGGAATTCTGCAAGCAATGCGCTAGGAAACCATTTTCCCGCAATTCGAACGATATCGTCGGCTGCATCAAGACGAATTCCAAGGCGTTCCTCAATCACGTCACCGAATTTATTGAAGATCTCTTCTGGAGAGTTGGCTTCAGCTCCATCGCTTGAATCTTCAGGCGGGTCATTCAACCTGTGGTCCTTCAACTTGGATGCGAATTCTCGATCAGGACCATCTCCTTCGAATGCTACTGAGATGACATCGAACTTACCCAGTTCGGGATTCTCTCCCTTACGTACTCCAATCACTTCTCCAATTACGTTGTCGACTGCGGGAAAAAGCAATCGCTCGCCAACCTTATATTTCTCAGCAGGAGCGTAGATATTAACCGAAGAATCCTCCGCTTGTTTCGCCTCTTCCTCAAGTCGCTCCAAGCGATGCTCAATTAAAGCACCAGCCATCTCATCAGAAGTGAGAGGAACTTCTCTTTCTAAGAGGAGGTTATAAATAAATTCAAGATCGCTATCTCGGACCTCGAACTCATTCCAATATTTTTCGAGAGTGAAACCTACAGTACGATCCATATTTTTACGATACACTACACTTGGGGAATTGCCCAGACATTATACTACAAGCTCGAGGTAGTAGATATTATGAATGTAAACTTTACCTTGCTTGAAAGTGTCTCAGGTTCGATGCAAGCTCAAATCATCCGAAGCCTTCTAGAATCGCGAGACATTGGCGTTATGCTTTCTCAGGAATCCGCTGGCGCAGTTTTTGGTTTAGGTGTTGGACCTTTGGCTGAAGTTGATGTGTTGGTGCCCCAAAGCCAACTCGATGAAGCAAGAGCCATTTTGGATGAGTACTACTCTGGATCCTTGGATGTCGATGAATAATCATGGGAAGGCTGTCGATGTCCACTCCAATGGATTCACCGGCACTCCACCAACCCAAACTTCCCAGTGAAGATGGGGACCTGTAACACGTCCCGTGTACCCTACCAATCCAATTTCATCACCCACTTCTACCCAATCACCTTCTGACACAAACAGTTCAGATTGATGCAAGTAACCTGTGAACACACCCCAGCCATGATCAATAAAGGTGACATTTCCCCTCACTTCTAATGAGCCTGCAAATACGACCTTGCCTCTAGCGGGTGCATAAATCGGTGTCCCTGTTCCACCATAAAAATCCAGACCCGAGTGATAGGACGTGTAACCGGTATCGTTGTAATTTCGTCGAGAGCCAAAGACCGAGGGGAATGCCGATGTGATATTCGATGGAAATTGAAAAATGCCTTCCCAGTATTTCTGCTCTGTGTAATTTCTAATAATTGAAGCAATAAGTTCATTTTCGGGCTCTGTGTATTGGGGATCGATCGTTTCCGGAGGGACAAATAAGACTGGATCAAAATAATAATCGCCACTAGCAATCCGTATTGGTTGTATAAAAGAAAAGACCGTAGCGCCATTATTCGTGGAGAAAGTTAGATGCAAATCATACATCCCCGGCTCCATAAGGGCATGAATTCCTTGAAGGGCAATCAATTCAAACGGCTGAAGGCTTTGGAAATTCAGGGTTTTCTCTACAATACTCCCCGAGACCTCCATTTCTGATTCCAGATTAACGGTCACTTTAACGGTACGTCCCTGGACACCTCTTTCTGGATCCACCACAACTGACTGAATTGGAAATGGTAAACCAGTTGTGTATACATCACTCGCAACAGAAATTGCGATCGATTCTCCTGGTAAGATCCAGAGTCGTTCTAAGGGCATTTCAAAGTCATGTAGCGTCCAAGGATTGAGGTTGGTCTTCGCAGCGAATTCTATTTGAGTATCCCTTGAATCGGCTATCATCAACCTTTCTTGTGGCACTTCACCTTCTGGGATAGATAAAATCGCGGATTGCCCGATAAACAATCGATCTGGATTCAACACTCTGTTTAGCCGAGCGATTGCATCGATTGTGATCCCATAACGCTGGCTTAAACTTTGAAGGGTTTCACCATATTCAATCGTGCGTAAATCCAAAGTGCCCGAAACACCTTCAAAACCTGGTATGACAAGTTTCAGCCCAGGAGCAATTACCGAAGGGTCGCTAATGTTATTTGCTGCAGCGAGTAATTCAACTGTTGTGCCGAATTTAATGGAGATTGAAAAAAGCGAATCACCTGGTTGGACAATATAGATCGGCCCTTGTTCCTGTGCCCCAACCTTAGGGGCGTTAACCAGCACAAGCACGAATACGATTAATATGATCTTGGGTGCGCGCCTCATTTCCATATCCATGATGCCTAATTGATAGTTCTTTCCATCGGTCACCTGGGCTTGAGAAAAAGCCTCGTCGCTCAATTCGTTTAGAATTTTATCAGTAGTGGTGTCTGCATAAAACAGTGAGGTTGCTTGGATTGAGAAATCGTTTGGTTAATGAATGGCGTAGAAAGAGGGCGACAACCGCCGCCCTCTATACCTCATCCTTCAGGTAGTATTACTCAGTCATTCCAAGAATCTTTTCAACACTCTCCAAAAGCTCTTGTGGGCCGAATGGTTTTGTTATGTAATCGTCTACTTTCGCAATATGTAATCCGAGTACTTTATCAATCGATTGGGCTTTTGCGGTCACAACGACCACTGGGATCTTTCGAAGCTCTTCATCGGCTTTTATCTGCTGATAAACTTCCCATCCGTCCATATCGGGCATCATCAAATCAAGCAATACAAGGTCCGGCTTCTCGCGTCGTACGGTCTCAAGGCCTTCGACGCCTCCATTAGCGCCAATGACCTCAAAGCCTTTTCTACCCAAAATTAATCGCACAAGGTCGATCATTTCAGGTTCATCTTCGATACAAACCAGTCGCATTTCTTCAGCAGACATATATCCTCCCCCTTAGGGGTGAAAAACTCCGAAATAGTGTAGCACAGTGCAGAATTGGCGCAACCAGTTAATTTGGCCTATCGTTTGGAGGGTTTTTCAAGGGAAAATCAGGATGCCAAGTACCACATTAGTATATGTATCAATGCTGTACAGCTTCATCAATATTCGCATGGGCGACGCGTGCTAACGCACGTTGGCAGTTGCCCCCCGGCCCGGGCATGGGAGCCCGGGCTGCTTGGTTAACTTCTAGATCGCATGTAGAACGGCGAAGCCGTTCTTAAAACTCAGCGGCATCAGCCGCTGCTTGGTAAACTTCCGTATAGCCTAAAGAACGGCGAAGCCGTTCTTAAAGCTCAGCGGCGAGCCGCTGAGCCGTAGGGGCGCAATTTATTGCGCCCGGATGCAGGTGCATGAATTGTGTGTAAGGGCGAAGCATTTGGCCTGAGCTCCGCTCAGGTTGCGCATCCTAAGCGGAGCTTAGGCCTGTGCTTGCACACTCCACAATAGGTAGTTGGATAACCACATGGAATTCTTCGCCCCTACGCATAAGAACATATAATTTGTAACGTGAGTTTTTTAAGTCAGCCCTGCCAGTAGATCCGGTCTCTTCGAAAGTAACCGATAGGCCTCATTTAGATCTCTGCTGGTAATGAGCCCCAAAAATATTCCTTGATCCACAACTGGCAACGCATCCAAACTTAACTCAGCCAGGCGTTGCTGCACCTGGAATAACCCATCTTTTGGTTCTACAGGTGAAACATCCACTTCCATAACTTGCCCAACAAAGGTTTCGGGGCTCAAGCGGTTGAGAGAATCAATTAACCGAGACTGGGTCAGCAACCCGACCAGCTGATCATCCTCACATACGGGGAAATCGGATTGGAAGGTACTCAAGGTAATCTCCACGGCTTCACGCAACGTTGAGTTTGGTGTTAGAGACTTTACCCCTCTTGAAAAGGCTTGTTCCACTTTCAAGCCATCAAACAAACTCTTCAATTGCACGAGTTGCCCTTCCTGGCTTGCACCAATGAGAATGAAAACGGCGATGACTATAATGAACAGTCCGCCACCTAACAAACCCCACAGAGCCATCAGCCAGGCGATTCCCTGACCAACAGTTACTGCGATTCGGGTAGCTCGCGCGTAATTAATCCGAGTCGCCAAGAGCGAACGAAACACTCTACCCCCATCCATGGGAAAAGCAGGGATCAAATTGAAAAGTCCAAGAAATAGGTTGGAGATGAATACATATGCGAAAACAGACTGCAAACTTGCTCTAGCCAATCTTGAGAAGGTCAGAGGCATGTTTCCAATCCCGATCTCAAGTCCTAGCACGACTGCGAGAACGGCCAAAACAATCGCCAAACCAAAGTTAACCAATGGGCCTGCGATTGCGATTACAAATTCCTCAATGGGCTTTTCCGGCATGCGAGAAAGTTGTGCAACCCCTCCGATGGGTAGGAGGACGATTTGTTTCACCGGTACACCATACCTCAACGCCGCGATGCTATGACCAAGTTCGTGAAGTACAACTATCACAAAAAGAATCAACGTTACGACAACCCCAAAAATTGCACCTTCGAGCCCTCTGCCGCTGAGCAAACCAAATTGAACAGCAGACCAAACCAATATCAACGGAAAGGTTATATGCACCTTAATATCGATACCTTTTACGCTAAACAATCTTATTGAATTCCCCATAATTATTCCTCCAAGTACAACCCCACTTGATTCGCCATAAAACGAACCATTATTGAGATAGATCCCTTCCGATGAAGGGAGCTATCTCAAATCAAAATTCAGCAACTCGAGTGCTCCTGTTGCTTTTTTAGAAACATATTCATTAGTTATTCTTACACAGAAGTTATTAATAACTTATTAGATTTATACTAAACACTCATATGCGTGGGAAGAAAACGATGAGATAGAAACGTGAACGCCCAAATGGGGTTAATAATTATCGAAGGCTACAGAGCCAATTACCGCAGATATTTTCTCTTATTCAAACCTACTCTACTCAGGTTCAAAGATAGATAATAGGAGCACTGATGCCAAAACACATGTTGATTGTGAACCCAATATCAGGAAGAGGAACTGGGGCACGTATCGCACCGGAAATTGAGAGTATATTGAATCGTGTAGAACTTGATTATGACATGGCGTTCACCGAGCATCCGCTTCACGCCATTAAATTGGCACAGGATGCTGTACAAAGTGGTTACGATGTTGTTGTTGGCGTCGGGGGTGACGGAACTGCAAATGAAGTTCTCAACGGTATAGTTCAAGCTAACCAAAATTCAACCGCCAAAAAGGCCATTATGGGATTACTTCCCATTGGTCAAGGAAATGACTTTGCTTATGGCCTGGGGGTGCCATTGAACCTTGAGGATGCCTGTCAGTTGTTGAAAGAGAATAATCGTAGGAGTATAGATGTGGGATTGGTCAGAGGAGGTCAATTTCCCGATGGAAGATATTTTGGGAATAGCGTAGGTATTGGATTTGATGCTGTTGTTGGTTTCGTTGCGTTGCGACAGAAGCGTCTTCACGGCTTTCTATCGTATTTATTAGCAACGCTCAAGACGATGTTTTTGTATTACAAGGCCCCAAAGGTGAAAATTCAGATCGGGGATCAAGAAATTGTTAAGTACACGCTAATGGTATCAATCATGAACGGTCGCCGATTAGGAGGCGGATTCATGATGGCGCCCGAGGCTGCCATGGATGATGGCTCATTTGATCTCTGCATCGTCGATCAGGTGAGTCGAGCACGCATCGCAACCCTCATCCCCCACTTCTTAAAGGGATCTCAAGCAACCCAGGATCCAGTCTCAACCACGCGCGCAAATCAAGTCAATGTACTCGCTCTTGAGGGCGTCCTACCAGCACATGCTGATGGCGAAACTTTATGCACTGATGGAGATCGGCTAGAGATTGAGCTTGTTCCAAATGGCTTAGAGATAATAGCCCCCCAACCCGCTTATGAGACTGCAAATTAATGAAGAAATTCGTAAACTCGATCGTTCAATTCATCATAAATGTCTTGTGCCGTGTCGAAGATAGCGAAATTTACAAAGTCCCGAAAGAAGGCCCACTGATACTGATAGGCAACCACGTCAATTTCCTTGAGGTGCCAGTGATGTATCTCTATTTACGTCCAAGGGACATTACCGGCTTCGCGGCAGCCAGAAGCTGGAAGCACCCACTCTTTGGTTTCTTATTTAATTTATGGGATGCGATACCCCTCCGCAGAGGGGAAGCCGATATCAGCGCGTTGAAAAAGGGTTTAGAGGCACTTCGTGAAGGAAGGATGATGGCGATTGCTCCGGAAGGTACCAGAAGTGGTGATGGCAAACTACAAGTGGGCCATCCTGGGGTTATTCTCCTGGCACTTAAGAGCGGTGTTCCTTTACTCCCCGTCGGTTATTATGGTGGAGAAAATTTCTGGACCAACTTGGTTCGATTTCGGCGTACCGATTTCCACATTGTCGTAGGAGATCCATTTGTGCTTAAATCACCCTCCAAAAAAATATCCGCCGAGGTTCGTGAGAAAATGCTTACCGAGATAATGTACGAATTGGCCACTATTCTACCTCCCCAATATCGGGGGGTTTACTCCGATCTAACAAAGCACACCCATGAGTACGTCCAATACATCTGAGACCGAAATCTTCAATTGCTTTGATCAATTTTCCTGATATGGATTTGTACGAAATACTCGCCCCATGAATTCAACGGCTTCTTGTTTTGAATCCACGTCCTGCATAACCCCAGCGAGTTTTTTTGCCAGGTCTTTCTTGTACTCAATTTGCATGCTGCGTGAGATTTGAATCCGCTGCGCCTGAGG
>JAGLGG010000028.1 GCA_023144145.1 Anaerolineales bacterium
GGGCCGGAGACCTCATCGCCGGAGACGAAGCTGGCGTAGTTGCCTTCAGCTGCCGCGCCGGCAGTGTCGATAAACGGTTGTCCAAATACGCCATCGTCACTGAAGAAGATCGTATCTTCTAATCCCACTTCCTTCATTTGTGATGCGATCAAAGCGCCTTCTGTTACGTAACCTCCAAAGAAGATCAATTCAGGTGATCCGGTAGCCACAAGAGTGAGATTTGCTCGGAAATCCGTATCGCCAACCTGAACACCTTCGAATGCTGTTACAGTTCCACCCAGCAGCTCGAACGCTTCCTGAAATAGGCTAGCTAATCCGAGCCCGTAATCTGAGTTGTCGTGCATGACGGCGACAGTCGAGATGCCCATGGTGTTGAGGATGTAATCGGCATCGACGTCACCTTGGAGCTTGTCGCTGAGTGCAACACGGTTGCAGATATCGCAATCCGCACTTGTAACAGCGGGATTGGTCGCGCTGGCGGATACGAAGGGGATGCGTGCAGCTTTGAAGATCGGCACTAGGCCGAGCGTTTCGCCGGTGCAGGTTCCGCCAGCAACACCGACGATGCTTGGGTCAGCTGCGAAGCCGTTCCCAACCACGGTAGCTGCATCACCATCGCAAGCCCCGTCTTGAATATCGAGTTCATAATCGTGGCCAAGCAGGCCTCCAGCAGCATTAAGATCGCTGACAGCAAGCTGGTAAGACTGTGAGATATCGAGACCGAATTCGGGGATTGGGCCGGTCAAAGCCACGGAAGCGCCAAGACGAACTGGCTCGCCAGGAGCGACTACGACGTAGCCCGCTGCTTCGAGCTCTGCGGCGTCCATTCCATTGAGCAGACCGGTCACTTCATCAGGTTCTGGTGTGGAGGCACTCTTGCAAGCGCCTAAGACCAGCGCAGCAACAACGAGTACCCCTAGTAAAAGGTAACTGTGTCTCTTCATCTCTTCTCCTCCTCGAGAGAATTTAATTTAAAAAAGTTCACATGATTTTTTTAAGCAACTTGTATGTTCTTTAAGGGCGCCTCCTTTCGCGTTATCTTAAAGTTGTTAAAATCGCATTGTTCGCCACAAATGAAAAAAAGACCTTGTTTAGCGAAAATTGGAGCAATTAACCGCAAATGGTACCAATGAAGTTGTCCAATGTAAAGGTTTCGAGCTCAGTGCACTCGTAGGATGATCCTATAAACTTGACCATTTTGCCTAGTGCTTTGTCAAGGATAAAGATACCATTCATAAACCGGGTAGCTGCAACCTTGACGAATGCTTATGTTGTTCCGTCCTTTTTCTATCCTTTCTAAATAATCATGTTGGACGGAACACTAGAGGAGATACGATCGAATGATGAGTAATAAAACCTTGGGAGACTTTGGGGAAGAAGTTGCTGCAGATAGCTTAAGGGCAAAAGGATATCGAATTCTTGCGCGTAATTGGCGGACTTCAGCAGGGGAGATCGATATAATCGCTGAACAGAATGATGTCATTGTCTTTGTTGAAGTTAAAACCCGAACAAGCGATCTTTACGGCACTCCGCAGGACGCAATCACTCAAAACAAGCGTAGAAGGATAATTAGAAGTTCCCTTGTGTATCTGACGGAGATGGATCTTCTCGACAGGGATTGGCGCGTGGACATGGTTGCGATTCTATGCGGGCGAAATTGGGTTGTCACAAACGTAGAGCACTATGAAAATGTGATTGAAGGTTCTATCGAGGAATTTCTATGAAATCAATGGCGCCTTTGATTGTGATCCTAGGACCAACCGCAGTTGGTAAAACAGAAATATCCATAGGTGTTGCCGAGAAGTTAAATGGTGAAATCATATCGGCGGACTCAAGGTTATTCTATCGGGGAATGGATGTCGGCACGGCGAAGCCATCTCGCGAACAACTTTCAAGGGTTCCTCACCATCTCGTTGATGTCGCTAATCCGGACGAGGAATGGAGCCTGGTGAGGTTTTCTTCAGCTGTAGAGCAAATTCTAAACGACATCCAAAACCGGGGAAAAATTCCATTTTTAGTGGGAGGTACGGGCCAATATGTTATGGCTATAGTAGAAGGATGGATCCCACCACCACGGATTGATGACGAGTCTTTTCGAGAGGATTTGGAGAAGTTTGCACAGGAAAGAGGAACTGATGCACTGCACCAACGTTTGGCATCCGTCGATTCAGAATCGGCTGAGCGCATTCACCCTTCAAATCTACGCCGGGTTATTCGAGCACTAGAAATATTTGAAGCAACTGGTATACCTGCAAGCCAACAACGAGTAAAGTCGCCTCCGCCCTATCAAGTTTTAGAAATTGGATTACATCTTCCCAGAGAAGAACTTTATCAACGAATTGATGATCGTATTGACAATATGATTGAGAATGGGTTGGTTGAGGAGGTGCAGGATCTTTTGCGTTTGGGCTATGCTTCAGAATTACCATCAATGTCTGCGATCGGGTACAAGCAAATCGCAGGGGTTCTTCGTAAAGAGACATCGATTCAGGAGGCGGTGGGTGAAATGCGCAGGCTTACGCGCCAATATGTTCGTCGTCAGGCAAATTGGTTCAAGCAAGAGGATCCGAACATCTACTGGTTTCTGGCAGATGAGAGTGCAGTGGATAGGATCATCCAGGTGGTTAAATCATTCACTGCTGGTAACAATGGCGAAGAATCCCCTGATCTCTAATTAGGAATGCCAATGGGAGCGGATTGGATGTAGGGATTTGCCTAGTGTACCGAGTATGGCTTGGAAATTCTTGCCAACCAGGTTCCTAGATTATGTATTGAGAGAATTGTGAAACTCATTGCTGCACCTGGGAGAATCGCCAGGTGAGGCATCTGGACCAGGTGCAGTCGTCCGGCATTGAGCATTGAGCCCCATTCAGGCAATGAGGGATCGCCGGCGAAGCCCAGAAATGTAAGCGTCGTCGCTCCAATGAAAGCCCAGGCAACATGAACGGTCGCAAGAGGAATGAGGCGGAAACCTGCGTTCGGCAAAATGTGAAACCAAGAATTCCACACCCAATTTCCACCTAATGCTCGCACAGCATCTACATACCCCATTGACAATGTCTGCTTGAACATCGTCCGGCTAATCCGGGCGAAACCAGGTATTCCCCAAATTCCCACTGCAATTATCACAGTTGAAGTGCCTGGACCTAGTCCGGCCACCAAAACCATCGCAAGAAGTAGTCCCGGAATTGCCAGGGATGAATTGAGTATCCAGAGGATTATTCGATCCGGAAACCCGGGGAATGTGGCTGCGAGAAGGCCGATCAAACCTCCTGCAAGTATCGTAATACTCGCAGCCAAGATGCTAAGGCCGAGGCTGTATCGAGCACCATACAGAAGCCGGCTTAAAAGATCTCTTCCCAGTGAGTCGGTTCCCAAAACGGTAGTCGTAGAAGGAATCGATAGTGGATCACTTACAGGTTGTCGTGGGTTGAAGGGTGCGAGTATAGGCGCAGCAAACGCAACCAGTATGACCAAGATTGCCCAGATCAAGGAAAGCGTGGTGGTCGGCTGCGATTTCAATTCGCCTTCTCCAATCTTGGATCACTTATGAATGCCAAAATATCAGCCAGACTTTGGCTGAAAGTGTAAAACAGGGCGGCAAGGACGACGATTCCTTGCGCGATCGGGTAGTCCCCTTGCAAAATCGAAGTTACAAGCAAACGACCCAAACCGGGTCTTGAAAAGACGGTCTCAGTAACGACCGTTCCAGCGAATAGAAACGAAGCTTCAAGGGCTATAAGCGAAATGGCTGGCGGGAGGGACGGGCGAAGAGCGTGCCAGAGAAGTCGACTTTCCTTATTGATGCCTCTCGCCTTTGCGGCAAGCATGTATGGGGCCAACATGCTCTCCTCAAGCCCTGATTGGATCACTCGCGCGATCGCTCCCGAAGATGCAAAACCCAGGACCAATGCAGGTAAAAGGAGTTCTTTGGAACTTAATAAGACGCGGCTGCCGCTAATTGTCCGGATCGATAAAGAAAGGATCATGATTGTGAGAATTCCAGTAAACGACACAGGTAGCGAAGTGGCTAACCCGGAAATTGTTTCTGCGAGCCACGAACGGTTAGATCCTTTTCTCCAGGCAGCAATAATTCCCAAACCCAGTCCAAGAATGACCGCGATACAAAGTGAAAGCAGGGCCAAGGAGGCAGTGTGCTGGAATTGCTCCATGATGACCGTGATTACGGAGCGGTTGGTATATAAAGAATTTCCGAGATTTCCCTTCAAAAGCGATGATAGGAAATCCAAATATTGTGTGGTTAGAGGTTGATCCAAACCAAGACTAACTCTAAGTACCTCTGCTTGTAGTGGGGTTGCGAGTCCTTGAGCAAGCAAGCTGCTCAGGGGATCGCCGGCAGCGAGCCGCAATGCAAAAAAGGTAATTGTCACAGCTGTCAGTGCTGTGAGAAGGCCAAATATTAGACGCTGACCGATAGCGATCAGGGTGCGCGACGCAGGTCGATTAAGTAAGGGAACCATCCCTGGGGTGAAAAATGAAGTCCGATTATATCGCTTCGAACGACAACCAAATTAACGTAGTCACGGATCGGAATTAATAGCGCTTGCTCTCTAATCATTTCAGAGATTTGCGAATAATACAACTGTCGCTCTTGGGCATCATGGGTGGCTGCCTTGGCTTGCGATAACAACTTATCCAGCTCAGCATCACTTTGACCACTCCAGTTGTAAAACCCGTCGGTTGAGTAAAAAGAGCTCAGAAGGTCGGGATCCGTTCCGAAAAAATTAATGCCGATTAAGTTATACTCGCCAGAATCTTGTAATTGTCGCAATGGGCCAAAGCCCGGGGCGATTTCAAGGCTTACCTGAATCCCAAGATTTTCCCATGTTGCGCTCATCAGTTGAGCCACTTCTGAATTTGACCCCCAAGGAGGTGCAACTATGGAAAGCTCCAGGGGCGTTTCGTCCTTGCTTCGCACTCGGGAGCCCGGCTCTATGCGCCATCCGAGCTCATCTAGTTGTTCAACCGCGAAATCCGGGTCATAGTCTGGATATGGTGAGGTCGTTGTATAGCTAAATAACTGGTGCGACAGAGGACCTTCTGCGACGGGCGAATAGGCGCCGAATATCGTGTCGACGATGAATTGTCTATCTAATGCAGTGATTAAGATTTCTCTCAGACGAGCATCACTCGTCGGCGATTTCGAGCTATTGAAAAAAAATTGAGTAGGCTGGCCAGGAATGGGGACTGGTTGGAATTCGAATTCTCCAGTCTCGAGCAGACGATCAACCTCCTGGGGTGGAATTTCCCCAATAATGTCTATTTCACCCGTCTCAAGGGCAAAACTGCGTGTGGCTGGATCCTCGTAGAACTTGAAAATGATTTCATCAATCGCGGCAATATTTTGTTGGTACACGCTCGGCGCCCAAGCATAATCCGGATTCTTCCTTAAGATCAGATGGTCATTAGGTATGTACTCAACGAAGCGATAGGGACCTGTGCCAACTTGATGGAATTGATATTCGGTGGGCCCCCATTTCCCCAAAGCAGAGGGTGAAGCCATGCCCAGATAAACTTGCGAGAGCGAGTCGAGCAGAGGGGCGTAAGGGGCGGTCAGGTGAATGGCGACGGAAAATTCGCTCAATACTTCCACTTGCTCGAATGGCCCCAACATTATGACAGCTTTCTGAGAAAGATGATCTGGATTAACAATGTAGTTTAAATTCGCTTCTACCGAATTCGCGTTAAAATCTGTGCCATCGTGGAAGACAACGTCTTCTCGAAGTTCGAAAGTATATGTCAGTGCATCCGGGGATATTGTCCAGCTTTGAGCGAGCCCAGGCACGAAATCTCCAGTATCAGGATCTTGGAAGACCAAAGTGTCATAAACTGAACTCAGTGGAATTCCTAATTCTGCGGATGCATTTATATGGGGGTCAATGCCGGAAGGAGAGAGAGTTAGGCCATAGGAAATGCTCTCGATCTGACTTTTTCCGTTCTTGCACGAACTCAGGCCAACAAACAGGCTGAGCATGAAAAATAATAGGGAGGGTCTCAGCAGGATTCGTTTCAATTGTCCTTCGCCCGTGTCTTTTTCTTGATTTGCCTAGATGGTTGCGGATTTTCTTCAGGAAATAGTGCCGTCTGGATATGAGTTTCTCAAAAATCGACAGCCAACTCCAGGAACATGGGCGCAGTATATCATGAATGATTGCACTGAAAAAACTGGCCTCAGTGCGAGTGGAGGGGCGTATACCGGTCCTCTTCTTGCGATCGCCCTTTTTCAATGCAACCATAAATGGATTTGCACAAAGTGTTTCAAATTTAGAAATTGCGTGGGAAGAATTACTATACAAGGGAAGATGGATCATATGCTTGCCGAATCCGTTGGTGCATCTTAGAATGCGTACGAAATGAGTGAAAAGGTAACACCAGTCCGTCAACAATATTTGGAAATCAAGCGTCAATATCCGGACGCTATTTTGTTCTTCCGTTTAGGGGATTTCTATGAAACATTCGATGAAGACGCAAAAGTCACAGCACGTGAACTTGATATTGTTCTGACCTCTCGAAATATCGCTAAAGGAGCAAGGGTCCCGATGGCCGGGATTCCGCATCATGCCTCTGAAAATTACATTGGGCGGCTAATTGAAAAGGGTTACCACGTAGCAATTTGTGAGCAGGTTGGTGATGGTCCTGTCAAAGGATTGTTTCCAAGGCAAGTCGTTCGAGTTGTCACTCCCGGCACGGTGGTCGAACCTGGTTTGTTGCCGGACGAAAACAACAATTATCTCGTCGCTGTTGTTCTAGCGGAAGATACTTTGGGACTGGCCTATGCTGATATCAGCACCGGAGAGTTTGCCGCTACGACCATTGAGAGTCATGATCTGATGGCATCCCTGCGAAACGAAATCACGCGCCTCAATCCTGCAGAGATCCTTCACTCGAGCACTTTTTCTCTTGATCAGGTATGGCAAGGGCATCATACACAAATTGAAGATTGGCGCTTCGAATTGGATAGGTGCACGGCGGAATTAGAGCGACATTTCAAAACAGGCACCTTGGACGGATTTGGCCTTCAAGGACAACCTCAAGCGATTCGAGCAGCGGGCGTGATCTTGGATTATTTAGGAGAGATTCAGCCGGCAGCTCTCAGCCTGTTGAGCAGCTTATCAACCTTCTCGCTTGATGAGTTCATGATCTTGGATGCAAGTACACGGAGAAATTTGGAACTCACCCAGACTCTTCGGACGGGTGAGGTGCACGGATCGCTTCTTGGAGTTATCGATTCGACTGTTACCCCGATGGGGCGCAGACTACTACGTCAATGGTTGGGCAAGCCGCTGATCGAGGTCGAAAAAATCAACGCGCGATTAGACCAAGTTGAGGCTCAATATGAGGATGGGATTTGGAGGGCGGAGGTTCGACAGGCGCTTTCTAGCCTCGGTGATCTTGAGCGTTTAACTAACCGGACAGTTGCTCTTCTCGCTGGCCCCAAGGATCTTGCTGCGCTCAGAGAAATATTGGGAAGAATTCCTGAACTACTCGAAATTCTAACAGTTCACGGTTCGACCAATCTCGATTCAATTGTCACTATGATCGATCCATGCTCAGACATTCGAGAGTTGCTTGAGAAATCAATTGTTGATGATCCACCGGCCACGCTCTCGCAGATTGGGATTTTCAAAAAAAGATATTCTGATCAATTGGACAAAGTAGTCGATGCATCAAGTGGTGCGCGTGAATGGATCGCAGATTTGGAAGCAGTAGAACGGGAGAGGACGGGAATAAAAACGCTCAAAGTAGGCTTTAACAAAATTTTCGGATATTACATCGAGGTAACGAAAACCAAGACTGATTTGGTCCCAGAAGAGTATATTCGCAAGCAAACTCTGGTCCAGGCCGAGCGCTATATAACGCCTGAAATGAAGGAATACGAATCGCTCGTTCTTTCAGCAGAAGAGAGGATTCGTGAAATTGAAACTGACTTGTTTCGCGAGCTCTGCAACGAAATCTCGACGCACGCATCTCGGTTGCTTCAAACCGCAAAAGCACTTGCCAGGTTAGATGTCGTTTCAGGATTAGCTGAGGTTGCTGCGTTGAATGGATATGTGAGACCACAATTGGTGGAGGAAGACGTTTTAGAAATTCATGACGGCAAACATCCCGTGGTTGAGGCGTTTCTTTCCGGAGTGCAATTCGTACCAAACGACACTGTCTTAGAGAGCGATGAGCGAATTTGGATTATTACTGGACCAAACATGTCGGGGAAATCAACCTATCTCCGCCAAGTTGCGCTGATAATGCTCATGGCGCAGATGGGAAGCTTTGTTCCAGCTCGATCGGCAAAGATAGGTGTAAGTGACCGCATTTTTACCAGGATAGGTGCACAAGATGAAATTCATGCCGGGCAGTCCACCTTCATGGTTGAAATGGTCGAGGCTGCCAATATCCTGCACCATGCGACTTCTCGAAGCTTGTTGGTGCTTGATGAAATTGGGAGGGGCACGAGCACATACGATGGACTTTCGATTGCATGGGCGGTAGTTGAATACCTTCACAACCATCCCCGCATGCGTTCTAGGACCTTCTTCGCAACCCATTATCATGAATTAACTCAATTATCAGAGCTCCTTCCTGGCGTGCGGAATTACAACGTAGCGGTTTCTGAAGAGGGTGGGCAGGTTGTTTTCCTGCATAAAATCGTTCCGGGTGGAGCGGACAAATCTTATGGCATTCACGTTGCCGAACTTGCGGGCCTTCCCAGATCCGTAATTAACCGGGCCCAGGAAATCCTTTCAACCCTGGAAGCAGAAGCAAGAGATGCGAAGTCTCGAGAGGAAATTGCTGTACAACAACTCACCTTCTTACCAACAACGAATCCATTAATCGATGAATTGAAAGGTTTGGAGATTGATAGTCTGGCACCGCTGGAAGCTTTGAACAAGCTCTATGAATGGCAGCAAAGGTTGAAGAGGGCTCAGGAGGATCCAGAAGATTAGCTGACACTGTCTTTCAGTGTAATGAAAATTGTCAATGTTTTCCGATAATTTACAGCACGCCTTGAGACGTGATCGATTAGCTAAGGGTAGGGATAATATAACCTCCCAATCGGAAAGTTGATTGGGAGGTTTTTAGTTTTAAGAGTTATACCTCTGGGCTGCGAGTTCGTTTAACGTATCGTTGGAAGATTCTACCAAGTACATAAAGCAAACCAAGCAGGATCAAGGTGAACTTGATAATTGCTGCAATTTGAGCGATTTGCGGCCAGGGAGAGGAGGGTCCCTGAGTAAGCATGATGAATAGGGCAGTATTTTCTAAGCCATCAAACATCGCCGCAACCCACTGTCCCCATGCCAAAGCGA
>JAGLGG010000280.1 GCA_023144145.1 Anaerolineales bacterium
AATTGCTCAAACTGGAGAACGTCGTAGGTGTAGGAATAGGATTACGGAAGAAGGATGGGATCTACACCGACGAGGTTGCTTTGGTCGTAATGGTAAAGAAAAAAATGCTGGAAATTGAGCTTGCCCAAGCAGATTTGATTCCTCAAGAGCTTGAAGGGGTCGAGGTGGATGTGCAAGAAATTGGAGAAGTACGTGCAGACGGATAGCGGAAGAATTATTTAACCTTGGACATCAATCAGATTGCACCCGTTCAACAACCCAGAAATGGGATAATCCAAAAAATTGGAAGGGCGTATTTTCCAACGAGTGTAGGATTGCTCTTAAAGCCTTGCCGAAACGTGGCCATTTTGAAATGATGTTATCGTAGGCGCCGAAGATGGTTTTCTTTTTGATGATCTGTATGGGTAGACGTTCAAAGAGTTTTTCAAGGTCCTTTCTTGAATACACACGCACATGAGGGGCTAAGCGATTGCGAACGGGTCGTGGCAAGTAGTTGACAAGAGGTACGTTACCAAATCGATATTCCCCCCCCAGATATATCCCATGTGTTTCAAATGGATACCCCCTGTTAGGGACGAACAAAATCAATCTGCCGCCGGAATGAGCTTTTGCCGGATCTGGCGGTTTCAAAAGCCTGACGATCTCTTCTAATGATGCCTGGTCATCTTTGACGTGCTCAAGAACTTCGTGTGAAAGTATGAGATCGAATGTTTTTTCAGGAAAGGGAAGATGTTCGCCAGCGGCGCAGGTTATGGTCAAACATCGGCTGCTGGCAGATTTTGCACGGCTGAAGTCATATTCCACCCCAACCGAATTCTGGCTGTGTTGCGCAAACCGCTCCAGGTAAACACCGATACCACAACCTATGTCGAGAACTGAGCCGGATATGCGATCCTCGGCTGCATCTAAAATCATGCGAAAGCGGCGCTCTTGCCCGCGACGCCAGACATATGAAGGCTCTCCACGCGTAGCAGCTTTTATTTCTTTGTGTTTTGTCACTTAACAAAACTCATGGATCACTTCTCAAGATGTGGTGTAAGTGTGGGGGTATCCCACTCTGAAAAACAGTATCAACTCATAACTTCATATCGTATTGCTGAATATTTTATTGATACCAGAATGTGAATTATAACGCTGTGTGGAAGGAAGTACTTCGTTCACAAGATGCTATTGCCTTGTATGAAGCCGTACCTCCACTTGGTTCTTCGTGCCAAAACATAAATGCAATGGATCGCCCCCAGACCACGTACCCATCATTTCTAAGAATGCTGGAAATGGATACCCAAGTGAGACGATCCACATTAGCTGAATTCGATGTATGGTAGGTTGTCGGCTAAAAATATCTAGTCGGAAGCGCTAATTACCGCAATCGGCTTATTACTCCTGGATTTCTGTTGGACCCAATGGTTCTTCAGGAACTATAAAGAGCATGATGAGGTAGGCGATCAAGCCTGGGCCTCCAGCGAAGGCTAGAACGATGAATAAAATTCGAATGAGGGTGGAATCTATTGCGAGATATTCCCCCAAGCCACCACATACGCCACCAAGCATCCGATCGGTCCTCGAGCGATATAATTTCTTGACTTCTGTTCCCACTGGGAACCTCCTCGTCACACATATTTTGGAGAGAACTTTTCCCTCAATATTCTTTACGCAAAAATGCCCTCAAAGTTTCGAGGGCATATTACGTCGTTCCCATTTCTGATAACCAAATGGGTTCAAGATTGATTTAATCCATCAAAATCGAATGTGAGATTATTTGATGAAGGAGTATCAACCTCAGAGCAGGGTTACATTTGCAGCCTGTGGGCCTTTGGGACCGTCTTCAATATCAAATTCGACTTGCTGGCCTTCATTTAGGGATCGATAGCCTTCGCCCGTGATTGACGAGTAGTGGATGAAGACGTCTGGCCCATCTTCTTGCTCAATGAAGCCATAACCTTTCGAATTGTTGAACCATTTAACCGTCCCGGTTATTCGTTCTGACATTTAAGCTTCCTCCTGCTTGATGGTACCGGTTCGGCGAGTCTACGACCAACTTACAAGTGATCCGTCCTTGGCGGTGGAATTAAAACACGCCTGACCAGACAGGCTCAGGCATGTTCATGTGTGAAGTATAGTACGTGCTCGCATTGGACCAGTTCGCGAGAATCGTACCATTCATTTGTCCTTCTGTCGAGTAGTCAAATTCATCGAATAGTCATCAACCCCACAACAGGCTAAAGAAAGGACCATCCGCCATGTTTACAACAGCAACCTCGTTATTAAGCAGACTCTTATCTTTTATTCAGATTACACTCATTTGATTCAACCATAATTAGCACTAATAAGCATTCTCCTCAGAAACCGCGCAAAATGTGCATAATATGCCCAAAGCGCGGTTTTTCTATTTCGTAATATCTGAGGACTTATTAACAATCCTTCAGTAGTATGAGCAGATCTGCGCCCGCATTAAGCCCCTCGATAATTGATCTCAACATAATCGTGATTTACGACTGAATTTTATCGTTGGCAGGGACATCAGATATAGATTGGGGTATTATAGGGAGTGTGAAATCGATATCTATTTAATAGATAGTATAAAGGAGTGAATTGAGTAATGCTCATAAGTGAAAAACTAACTAAAGCGATGAACGATCAGGTTGGAAGTGAATTTGGCGCATCAAACCAATATTTAAATATTGCGGCATATTTCGATTCGGATGCCCTGCCAGAGCTTGCCGCGTTCTTTTACCGTCAGTCGGATGAAGAGCGCACGCATGCAATGAAATTTGTCCATTACATCGTTGCAGCTGGTGGAAAGGTTGCTGTTCCAGCAGTGGAAGAACCGCTATCCACGATTGAGTCTGCAGAGCATGCCGCCAAGCTTTCCTTAGAATGGGAGCTCGAAGTTACGAGGCAGATAAATAACTTGATGAGTTTAGCTGTCGATGAGAAAGATTTTATCGCCCAAGATTTCCTTCGCTGGTTTGTTACCGAGCAGTTGGAAGAAGTATCAACGATGGATCAATTGCTGTCCGTCATCCGTCGTGCCGGTGCGGGCGGTTTGCTCCTGGTTGAAGACTTCTTGGCCCGGCTTGGTGATCCTCACGCAGAAGCAGCTGCTGAATAACCACACAATACCCACCTTTTCCGCCCATTATGCGTAATGGGCGGTTTTCATATACGCAGGTCGATACCAACGGGCAAAGAAGAAGGATCACGACGCTTTTCCTGAGTGTGCTTGTTTCTCGATCTGTGAAATTCGAATAAACTCAGCCCCAGAAAGGGGCGAGTTTCGGGAAAGGGCACCTCTTCTGAAAGGGGGTGCGGGTCGTGGGTTGATTCAATTAGAAAAATGTCAGTTGCCTGGGCGTTTGTTTGCCATTGAGTAGGATGTATGGCGCTGCACGTTCGGCGACGATTCCCAGTTTTTTGAGGTGGCTGAGTTCACGAATTTTGTTGCGTGACCTTGATTGAAGTATCGCTTCCGCTCCTTTGAGGCCAATACCAGGCACCCGTAGAATCTCCTCCCTGTTCGCATTGTTCAATTCAACCGGTGTATGCGCTAAATTTATCCTTGCGTAAGCAAGCTTCGGGTCTTGCTCCAATGGTAATTCTCCTGTGGGATTGAATGGAAGATCCTCGATGTCGAATCCGTA
>JAGLGG010000281.1 GCA_023144145.1 Anaerolineales bacterium
AAATCCATAACCCGAAGGGAATCACAGCAATCAGAAATAGGGCCATTCTGCTGGGAGCAGTTTTGGCTTCTTCTCGGTTACCGGGACCTCTCCACATAAGTGCATAGAGCACCGGCAGCACAAAAGCTGCAAACGAAAATCGCGTGATAACCTGGCTGCCAAAGGCCGCACCTGCAAGTAATAGGTTTTTTTTCAATCCAGTTTCGTGGTATCGAAAGAGATAAAATAACATTAGCAGTAACATTAAACACGCAAGAGAAATATCGAAACTTAATGTCGAGTAGACCAACGCCATAGAAGTAAAGACATAAAGTGTTGATGCCAGAAGTGCGGGGTCGGACGCGATGCCAAGTAACTTTAGAATTCGCCAAAGGTAGACACCCGTTAACGCGAGAACGAAAGCATTAGCTGCAATCGAAAAGAGGAAAGGTGGTCCAAAATCGAATCCGCTGCGATTGATGGATCCGATGAGATCAATGAGTGCTTTGTCCATTGTGATTGTTACGGCGAATAAAACAGAATTTCCAATCCCGTAGACAGAATAATACTTCCCATCAACACCACGTTGTACCCGTGAATCCGGGAGATTTTCATACTTCGGTAGATCAAGTTCACCGGACTCTGTCCAACGCTGTGCAACGAGAAATTCAATATAGCCATCCGAAGTGTGTATCCCCCGCCTCGATACTACAAGCAAGATGGAAAGCATGAAGACGAAAATGAGTATGAGGAAACCTCTATCCTTGCAGTGGGCCGTACTAATCCAAGATCTCACTTTCATTCTCCTAAAATCAGCTAGGCCAAGGCCATTATTTGATCTGGAGACTTCGTTTACAACAGCTCAAGGAGCACCACCAGCATGAATAGCGGGAACATCTCAGATTTGACTAACCTGACGAGTCTTCTACTAATATCAGTCTTGCTTATAGTTAACATGGATCTTAATGGAACCCCCAAGTCTGTGATTGCTCCATTAGGTAATTTGGAGCATCAAAGAGCATGTAAACTGACCTAGACTTCTTCCCGAGTTCCCTCTCCAAGGTAGAAAATCAATTGCCTCTCAACCGATTCAAAACTCGACTGTATTTATCCGCTAATGGGTCCCTGGATTGGACCATCCAGGCCAGCAACAAATCACGGAACTCTTCCCATTGGTCTAGATGGCCATCGCCAACGGTCAAGTTGTGCAAGGCGTTCGGATCGCGATCGAAATCGTACAATTCCTCCCTTGTCCGATAATAGAAGAAATTCACCCGCTCCGCGATGTATGGATCCGTTTCTGCAGCTTGGACCATCGCCGCCATGGTTAACCCTTTGTGTGATTCATTGTAGAACACCGTTCTCTGATTGGACCATTCATTGTAAATATAACCATAACCATCAAAATGATAGCAGCGCATCGGGTAGCGATTTTCAGCTGCCGTTTCGAACATCGATGTGACCAGGAACTGCCGTCCTTTGAATTTCCTCCCCAACAGTAATGGCTTGATCGATTGCCCATCCATGCCCAGAGGTACAGTAATACCCAGGAT
>JAGLGG010000282.1 GCA_023144145.1 Anaerolineales bacterium
CAAGACTATTTTTGTGTAGGGGCGTTTCAGCCAGAAGTCTTCCACTGCAATGATAGGAGAGAAATTCCTGAAAAGAACCTGAATCGATGGCTGAAGCATCTGGATTCCCTGGTTCCTTTTTGGACTGCAATGATAGGAGCACCATGCCGATTGGTGGTGTTTCCTGAATTCGGGCTTCATGGGGCACCCTTTGACTACGATGCTAGCTGGAACGGAGTAGCAATTGATATTCCGGGTGAAGAGACTGAGATGCTCGGGAAAAAAGCACAAGAATTGGGTATTTATATCGCTGCTCATGCCTGGCAAGAATATCCAACCTTCCCAGGCAGACCCTTTAGTGTAGGGTTCTTGATTTCCCCGGAAGGAAAGGTGATCCTCAAGCATCATAAAATTGTAGTAACCAGGATTATCGAGTCTGGTGATACAGCTCCCGGGGATGCATATGATTGGTTTGTTGAGAAATTCGGGGACGGACTTGATTCGTTCTTCCCCGTAGCTGATACTGAATTGGGGAAAATGGGGTTCTTGATTTGTGGCGAAGGGCAATACGCGGAGATATCTAGAGGTTTAGTGATGAACGGCGCCGAAATCATCCTTCGACCGAACGCGTGGCAAGATCCGCAAATGGCCGAGCCACAAGATATGATGACGGTGGTCAGCAGATTCAATGCCTTCGCGAATATGTGTTATCTGGTCGAGTCCAATTGGTCCTACTATCATGGAACTGATTTTCCTTATGGGGCCGGAGCCGGGGGTTCGCAGATAGTCGATTACAACGGTAGAGTTCTGGCCAAAGTTTATGGCCCAGCGGAGACAGGTGTCGCTTCCGAGGTGAATATGCAATCCCTCCGACGTCACCGGGAAGAGTCCGCATTCTCGTCTCGAATGGTATACGCCCCAACACAGATTTTCCGAAAAGTTTATGAGACAGAACTCTGGCCCTTAAACACCTTGATGGAAAAAGAAGAGCCCATGACAACGGCAGAATGGGATCAGCTTCGCCGCGAGGTCATCGAAAAAAGAAGGGACATCTATACTCCATCCGACAGCACGTAAGATCCATGTAGTCTAGTGTTCAGAGCGTCCAGATTCACCATGCTGTTATGTTGCGCGATCCCCTCAACTGATTTGCGCAACATACACTAAGTCTAGAAACATGATCCGAGCGAACAATTGATCACAATTTGAGCAGGCGATTCTCGCTTACCAGACGGAATTCGCAGCGACCTATCAACTTGGTGGTGTGTGAATCACCTGAGCACACAAGGCCGGAAAATAAGCGCGCGAGTTCGTAACGACAGGTTCGTGCACTGAGGTTTATGATGATCGATTGTATGATCATGTGAAAGCTGATTTTGGTATGTTAGGAAGCGTAGGTGCAACATTCACGTCCTGATGTAGAATCCGCCACAATCACAACCAGCATAGATACAGCTCAACCTAAGAAGATATAAGATTTTTGGCACAGGAGAAAAAGCATGCAAGAAGATCCTAACCTCAAGCATTTTATTAGATGGGCTAAAGAACATGCAGTGCCGATCAACCCAGCCGCAAGCAATGATGATTTCAGCGATCTGGCCCCTCTCAAAGAGGTGATAGGGGACGCGCGCGTCGTCGGATTCGGCGAAAGCCTGCATTATGTGGGAGAATTCAGTCGGTTTCGATCTCGACTGTTCAAGTACCTGGTAAGTGAGATGAACTTCACGACCTTTGCTTTCGAGTGCGGTCCGATCGAAGCTAAATGCACTCATGATTATATCCTCGGAATCCATGATCGATTCGATGATGCGGTCATGGGCATTACAGACATTTTTGGTGTGTGGCAGGATATCCAGGATTTGATTCGGTGGATGCGGGATTACAATCTCAGCGACAAGAACAAACAAAAGCTCAAATTCTATGGCTTTGACGATGGCAACGGATGGTCGTCTACCGAGATCGCGGTGTCCTTCGCTTGTGACTATCTCGACCAGGTCGATGGCAATTATGCAGCAAAGATACGTGAAGATTTGTTGCCCCTGGCGAACTCGATCGACCTTAATAACGTTGCCGAGAAACCATCAGAAGAAGTAAAAGAACTTAATTGTGGTCTGATATCCCTTGTCGCTCGTTTCCAGATCGAACAGATGCATTACGTTGAACGTTCAAATTGGGATGATTTCGATTGGGC
>JAGLGG010000283.1 GCA_023144145.1 Anaerolineales bacterium
AATTTTAAACCCGGTCAGGTCCAGTACGTACTCAAGTGTCCTTGGGGTGAAGTGAGTACGATGCCTGGGGATATCCAAATGACTCCAGTGCTCACTTCCTATCTGCGCCTGCAACGAGGCAAAATTGGGTACAGCCACACATATCGCCCCTTCTGGCTTGATATATGGATGTATTTGTCGAAGCATCTCTACTGGCTCGGACACATGCTCGAGAACGTGCCAAAGTGTGATGACATCGAATCTCTCATTGACGTCAAGCTCATCCAGGTTGCTGCTCACTCGGTCACCTAGTCTACGAGACGCTACCTTTCGACCATTTTCTGAGGGTTCCACACCGTAAACATCCCAACCTTGCTTCGCAGCATATGCCAAAAATCTTCCTTTACCACACCCAACGTCGAGCAGTTTTCCTCGTTGAAAAAACCGTGTGATTTTACGCAGACGAGACCACTGAAAAAGATTAGAAAATGCATCTACAACGGGTGACACTAGATTTCGCGTATCTCTATAAAGCCCTTGCGAATAAAAGACACCTAACATCTTAGGAGAGATATCTGGACTGGTAAATGCAGCTCCACAGTTTTTGCAGCAGCGGACTTCATAACCATGATCCCGCGCTATGGGTTCCCAACTTGCCGCTTGAAATAAGACTTTACTTTTTGCCTGACGGCAGATAGGGCATATCGCGGCCGCTTGATCTTCGGAGCGATGATCGGAAAACATTGGGATACCTCTTATCTCACTAAATTGAAGCAAATCTTGGGACTTGCTGATCGCCCTCAATTTATTGGATTTCAGTTGCGGTTGCGCGAATCTGGTGCTGCGAACTCAGCTATCAACTTCGAGAGTGCCTGTGCCACACGCTGGCCGCTCTTGCCATCTAATGCATAAAAATATTGTTTGACGAAATCGTGCCTGGCTTGAGCATAAGGATCACCACCGTCTCCAATTTTAATTTGATAGAACTCCTCAAGTACTCTACGGAGCTCATCGACCGTTCTTACGGTGATTGCTGCTGCACTGGCAAATACATTGTCAACAGCAATTATGGCCTTACTTGGCTGGAAAACCACCACTTGCTTGTCAAACCTCATCGCTTCAATGCCGACAGTTGATCCCTGAGTGATTACCCCATCCACCGCGCTAAGAACGGCATTAAGGCTTTCTTGTACAGGGGAGATAACAACCTTTTCCTGTTCTCTTACCATGTTCTCGATCCAGGTCAATTGTTGAATTCCAGGATGCGGACGGATGACCAGATTAAGCCAGGGCAATTCAGCAGCAGCCTCGATTAAGTTCTCAAATATCTCTTTGTTTTCTGATTTGGGGATCGGGTCCATTGCCCACAGTAGGAGATATCCAGTGAGAGGGAAACCGAGGCGCTTACAAATTTCTTCTCGACTTTTCCCCAAATTCCAGCTATCGGTTTGATCTAAACGTGGCTGGCCGGTGACAATGATTTGCTCATGTGATACTCCCCTTTCTATAAGCCATTGTCTACTGCTGTTTCCCCAAGCAGCGAAACATGTTGCGTAAAGGGGAACATATCCCCACTCGCCAAATGTAGCCCCGTGCTGGATAACTAAAGAAGGAATTGAAAGCTGATTTGCAACCATAGTTAATAAACGCCCGCCATGATGAACATCTGAATTTAATAACAGAGACTTGACTCTATGCTCCAGAAGCAGTTCACGCGCAGATTCAATTTCTACCCCCACAACAGGAAACTTGCGCTGAAATACTCGATGAAGCTTCCTTTGGGCAATTGGCCACAAATCCAGGTCATGATAGTGAAGGGATGGTGAAAGAGCATCCTGTATGTTGTTCCATCTTTTCTTGAATATTCTCCGATATCGGAGAACTTTCACGAGATGCCTGAAGAAATAATCCGAGAAATATAAAACCTTTTGACTTGATTCAGACAGCTTATTTTGGTGCCGATGATCCATCAATAGGACAGCGCTCTGGGAGAAAAAAGATAATACAGGCAGTATGGAATCTGCTAAATAGCCACCGGGTTGCTCAAGCAATGCAAGCACCTCGATGTCCTGACAGGTCCGGGCTTGACGGCTAACCGACCATGAAAGTTCTTTTATTTGATTGTTGAGTTTCCAAAAGGCTAAAGCCGATAAACGAACTAACCGATCGATCTCCCATTTTTTAAGCGTCGTGAGGGCAAATTCAGTATTTTTCCATACTTTGCGCCATGAAACAGGAGGAAGAGGCATTTTTGTAATCTTGACACTCGATCCAACAATTCCAACTGCAATTTG
>JAGLGG010000284.1 GCA_023144145.1 Anaerolineales bacterium
GCCAGTCGCCCCTACACCTGGGATTAATTACCATCAGACTTTGAAAATCCTGTCTCAGATATCGTTATTATGATTGATGACCTTTTGGGACAGCCCTACACATGGAATATATATTTCTATCAATTCGGAGGGTAAAACTATAAACCCCACACCAAGGTTTGGCCGAACCTTGTTCAGCCACATTCGTAAAAATGTTTGTATATGTAAACTACTCCCCCCCACCCCCATAAACCTCGAAATGCGGAATCAAGCCAATCTCGGGAGGGGGCCAATATACAAGAATTGCCTTGCCAATAATCGATTGCTCATCTAATGACCCCCAATTCTTTGAATCATTAGAATTGTTGCGATTATCACCAAGCACAAAGACGCTTCCGCGTTCGACCAACCATTCGCCTGAATAAGTTGGAGTGGCGGCAATATATGGTTCGTCCAATTTTTCGCCGTTTACAAGAACATCCCCATCTTGGATGGAAATAATGTCTCCCTCCAGACCAATTATCCTTTTTATGTAGCGCTTTTGCGGATTGCCAGGAAAGCGAAATACAATGATGTCACCACGTTGTGGCTTATCCCATCGATATGCCAAGCGATTTACCACCACAAACTCCCCCTCATTCAAATTCGGTTGCATACTGATACTTTCCACCCGGACTCGTGCGGTAACTAGATTGACCGCCAGAAATAGTCCCCCAGCAATTAAAATAATTTCGAGAAATTCTCGAATTACTCTGAAGAATGACCCGGTAGATTCTTGCGCTTCTACTGTGTGGGTTTGTGCATCTGCAACGACAGGATTAGGTCTCTCGTTTTGCTCCAAACTAATCTCCAAAAATTCAGCTACAAGATCGGTCCCCACTCGAGGTTTCATAATGGGAATCGATATGATACCAGCTTGTTTGTTCTGATTCTAATGGAGATTCAATAATGTAGAGCCGGGTAGTTCCCAAATTCTTCCACTGCATCAACCATGGCTAGCACATTCTCTGGGGGCACATCACTCATGATGGTGTGAACAGATGCCACCATATAACCACCTCCAGGTCCTAGAATTTGCGTTAGCCTGCGAACTTCCTGGCGCACTATTTCGGGCGTGCCATGGGGTAGTATATGGTGTGTATCGATCCCACCACAAAAAACTATATTCTTACCATAGTGTTTCTTCAATCCATCAAGATCACTCATTTTGCCAGCTGAGGTTTGAATAGGATTAAGAATATCGACACCAATCTCGATAAAATCATCGATGAGTGAGAATACGTCGCCATCTGTATGGAAAAAAACCTTCGCCTTAGTGCGCTCTTTGATGAATTGGATGAAATCCGCGTGGAGTGGTTTTAAGACCTCTCTATACATTTGTGGAGAGATCAACAAACGATCCTGTGTTCCCAAATCGTCGCCAATCTTAATGATATCGACATTGTCTCCTAGTTCCTCGAGAAAAGGGCCCATGAGTGATTTGCACACCTCATTGATCTTATGCAAGAGCGCCTTCGCAAATTCTGGATACAAGGCCATATTCAATAAAAAAACATCCATGCCCTGCATAGCATGGGCGCGCTCGAATGGGAATAATAGCCAGGGTGTAGCCATGATGGCATACTCATTTTGTCCCACCAGGCGCCTGGCTGTTTCCTTCACATGGGCGATGCGGGTTGGGTCGCTCATATCTGGCCAACCAGGATAAGCCTCGATCTCTTCGATAGCAGTTACTTCGGCAAGAGGGTGGACCCCCGGATACCACACACCAGGCTCGATTTCCTTTTGTCCGCTGCCCCAAGAATCAATGAAAGGACTGTGTGGTTCGCGTTCTTGATTTCGCTTCAGTGTTTCCAAAGGATGAATATCCCTGACGCCGCGCACGTCACTGTGAAGGCGCTGCATGGTAGCTTCGTCAATTTCAGCCGTGCCCAGTTCGGGCCATTCATAAAGATAATTATCAGGCGCATCAATGCCGACCAATTCCTTTATGCCCTGGTAGGGTTCCATTTTGATACCGGTTGCATTGCTGACCCCAATCACAATGGGGACTCGGTCAGGCTCTTCATGATTGATAGCGCAAATCACGCGTTCACGAGACGTCATCGTCATTTCAGTAACTCCTTTGGTAGATCCCTGGTATTAAGATCCTGCGTTATGACTGGAAAAGTGAGCGAGGGATGATTTCTTCTGGTGGAGTGATATAAAACAAATCCATTTGCAAATGGTTTCATGCTAATGCAGTGTGCCTAACCAACCATCAAGGTGCTATTGGAATATTCCCTGCGATAATGGCGTTCGCAACTTGCTCTAATTCGTCAGCTAGTTCCTGGGGTACTGAACT
>JAGLGG010000285.1 GCA_023144145.1 Anaerolineales bacterium
ATCTTCGCATGATGTACCTCCTACCCGCATAAACCGTTTCCAGTCTAACTCCACCCCTCTCATTTGACACTAGAACGTTTGTTCTATATAATAAGATCACCTGTGCTCTCCCTCCCCATCCGTGTTGAGCGCAGCGGACACTCAATCTCACCCGCACGTAGACCACGTCTCAAGGCGTGGTGCGAATTGTGGCATCCCACATTTTGCACCTTGCCACAAGACGTGTCCGCACGGAGGTCCAAGTGTGGTTCCGTCGCAGGATCCGTTCAGACGAGCGTTTGGCCTTTGAAGTTGACGCCGAGCTCTCCAGCCAACTCCGCCTGGCGGCGCGCACCTCCAGGCAATCCCCGGAAGCCTTCGCGACCGAGTTGCTCACGCGCGGGTTGGAGCAGGAGGTCCTGCGAACCCAGGTCCGCTCGGTCCTTGAGGCGCTCACACCGCGCGAGCAAGAGGTCACCTGGTACACGGCCCGCGGTTACACCAACCGTCAGATCGCTGAAGTTCTGGGGATATCCCCCGAGACCGTGAAAACCCACGTGCGTCATGTGCTGGAAAAACTGGGCGTGCGCAGCAAAGCCGACCTGCGCCTGCTCCTGCTCAACCTGGGGATCCGCTGGTGGGAGGACTCCCGGGGAGGAACACACTCTCACCCCTAACTGCTCCTGCTCAATCTGGGGGTCCGCTGGTGGGAAGGTGTTCGTAGGGAGCGTTAGGAGTGCGGGATGGAGGGATGAGATCTTCCTATCGCTTCGTAGGTCCCTGCGTCCGGGCGCAATTAAATTGCGCCCCTACAAAAAATACGAATCACAAGGCCGGGCTCCAACGCCCGGCCTTGCGTTACCTGGAGATAGACTGTCGAACATCTACTAAGGTTGAACCCACGCAAAGATACTTACACCGGCGGAAGGATGTATTAGAAATGTCTCACCCGTCGGCACCGTGATATAGCGAAGTTCTGAGAAATACCCCTCTCCTGGGGGACGCTGCCCGTTGATGATCAAATTGGCTGAATCCGGACTCCATACCGGCTTGGCGACGTACTCCGTGGTCAACTCGCGCACGAAGGTACCGTTGGCATCAAAGAGCCGTAACCCGGGTGCGGGGTGTGCTTTAGGATCACAATCCCACGGCCCCATCACCAGCCAGCGGCCATCGGGCGATGGCAAGGGAATACACTCACCCTCAATAATATCTATCACCTCACCCGAGGTGTCAATGACCATGAGTCCTTGTGCAAAGGTTGCATAGAAATAACCCGTTTCCGGGCTCCACGTGAGTAAGCTCGGAAGCCCCAATCCCCGAGTATCAAGCTGGATCGGAGTAGTTCCCCTTGAAGGTACAATGTAAAAACCTTGTCCTTCCGGATTTATTTGTGTTGATACCGAAACGAATACGAACGCACCACTCTGTGGGTCGGTGACCACTTGAGTGACATTATTCGGGAAGATATCTGTTACCCGATTGTTGATGTTAACCAACTGAAGATTGGCTGGCAGATCGGCGCCGATTTTTGTTGTCATGAGAAACTCAGTTGACGAACGCCAGGCGCCTAACACTTGCGTCCCATATTCAATATCTGTCATCTTCTTGACCCAACGAGAGGTGACATAGGCAGAGCGAACCGCGACGGAACTGAAATTCGTCGTTACTCCGTCTTCTCCAATCCAAAAGTCGACCGCTTCCATGTATACGACCCACTTACCATCTGGAGAAAAGCCCAAGATGACGGGTTGACTTTTCTCATCGGTCATACGAAGAATTCGATCCCGTTCAGTGTCATAGACGTAAAGATCAGCATAATTACTATCGATCGCCGCAACAAATACTAAATAACGACCGTCAGGAGACCAGATCATGGTTTGTCGACTGGATAAGACCGCCTGATAGGTATCCCCACCACTTTGAAGCTCCCACCCCTCCGTGTTTTCGATCTGCTCCGCCAACTCATCGGAAAGCAAGCGGATCTCTATCTCTGGCGTTGAAGAGGGCAGTTTAAGCAGTTGAATCGAGACATCCGAAGGGGAGTTGAAGTCCTCTGTATATCTTGTGGCGAGCCACCCGCGCGTGCTCCATACTCCCTCATCAGTGTGCAGGGAAGTGAGGCCTGACCCATCTATATTTATGGCCGCGAATTCAAGGTCCGTCGTGCCAACCAGCCAGGGACCGCTAGCCACGAGCGCTGTCTCGGGAGCTGGGAATGGCGTGATGGTCGGTGTTGGCGTAACCGTCGGTGTAACCGTGGGTGTAGGTGTGAACGTCACGGTTGGCGTGGGGGTGATGGTGGGGGTTGAGGTCCACAAATCGGGCAGTTCCACCGTGTTCTTTGGCGTCGGTGTGGGTGCTGAAGGTGTTGGTTTACTACCGCAAGCTGCAATGAGGAATACAAAGGGAATACAAAATGGCCAAAATCGTTTCATAGTAAATACCGTTCCTTTAATCCAGGCGACCATCTGTTCACCAGGAGATTTTACTTTTCAGACCCCGAGTATAGAAAATCCATGCAATCTACGCAATATGCCTATTTTGACACCTAGATGACGCCATAGATATTCTTGAAATGAATCTTGTAGATGAGTTGTCACACAAGCTGGATGAGTTCGGGCTCCCCGGTTCAGCAGTGGCGATTTTCATAACATCAGCGGTTGGATGAAAATGAGGCTCTAAGCATTCTGCAAGATCTGATGACCGCACCCAAAGACCTGCATGAGCGTTAAACATATTGGAAGCCTTTGATCGGTCGATGCATTCTCGGCGAATCTTACTCGTGCACTTCGGAGAAAGACGGCAGTTAACAGATAATCACTGTCGGATTAGATTAGGAGGGTAATCAGAGATTTATCACTCATAATATTTCATCCATATCGACGGAAAGAATATGACTTAAAGGAGAGAAACATGCTTGTTGATCGGATAATCGGCGCATTCACATTTAGGAAAGAAGTGTATGAAGAAGTTGAGCACGATGTGAACTTCACCCAAACTGCTTGGCTCATTGTTGTAATAGTCGCCTTTCTGAATGCACTTGGCTCGGGAACATCAGAGATCATTGTTAACAGGTTTTTAGTCGCCCTTGTAGGAACCGTCTTCGCAGTTTTGGGATTCGCAGTGGCCATGTTTGTCATCTCATGGCTCGGGAAAGCTCTCTTCCAAGCCGATGTGTCTTTCGGGGAGATGGTTCGGACTCTAGGGCTGGCATATGTCTGGAATGTGGTGGGGCTGGTTGGGATTCTCTCACTGATATCAACAACGCTGGTTTGTCTACTAGCGCCTGTCACTATTGTCGCCGGCTTGCTTGGCCTTGCAGCCTGGTTTGTGGCTGCGAAAGAAGCCCTGGACCTGGATTGGGTTCAGACCATCGTGACCGTGATTGTCGGTTGGGTAGTGATGATGGCCATTTCTGTCTTCTTGGCAACCATTGTGCTGGGGGCTCTAGGGTTGGGCGCAGCCGTTCTTGGTGGTCTGTTTGCTTCCTAAGCCCACCTAAGAGCACGCTTTGATGCCTTATATGTAGAACAAACGAATAAGTCTGCTTGATACAGATCAATAGGCAGTCTTATTCGTTTTAACGTATAGTCCGAATGGAATAATCCATACTTGTACTTTTATGTCGCCGCATAAACATCTGGGAAACCCAAGAGGAACCCGGCTGCATCCTCTTCATGCGCGACGATCTTGACTAGTATTGGACCTGCAAAATCGTTGATGATTTGGAGATTGTAACGCCAGCCTAACCCGACTACAATCAACGAGCATTCATACCTGCAACGCATCGCAAAAAATGTGGTCGTCTCGCAATTTGCACAACAGTTTTAATCAAGAATTGAAGGAACAAGCATCAAGGACGGAAATGAGCCTGCGCGTTAAGTTTATCCGTGGTCTCCTGAGGATCGTGTTCAAACTATTCTCGCGTCTCGAGGT
>JAGLGG010000286.1 GCA_023144145.1 Anaerolineales bacterium
AGCAAGCTATGAGAATGTCACGGCCAGTTTACCAGGACCAACGGCATATTGAATCTTCCATCTCCATCGATTAATTTATAAGTAACATTTGCTGCACAGGCAATTGCACTAACCCATTGTCCGGAAAAGGAGCATGGAACCAATTTCGCAGTTCGAACGTTCACTACATATGGGAGGGAGAAGGCTATCGAATTGAATTGAGGAGGTATCGGATGGACCAGCTACAAGGTAAACGAGCTAATGCGCAAATTAGTCCACCGAAACAAGCTGTTACGACTCGATTGGAGACCAGCGAACGATTAATTCGGATCTTTATCATGTCCGCATTTATTTCAGTATTGGCGTTCGAAGCGTGGCTCCTCTCACAAGTCTGGCAATTGTTCTAAAGACCATCAATCCCCAAAAAGCGTCTCTGAGCCCTGAATCGCGCCATCACGAAGCGCATTTCCTTCTAACACCCCTATAGACGCATAGAAATTTTCATCGTAATCTCGTGTTCGAACGACAACGGGCATAGGTACTGCATGTCCAAGAATTATTGCTTGTTGCCGAGTATCCAGACGCGCGAGAACTTCTCTCAGAGCGCTCACACCGCTAACCCCAGAAAAAACTGCGCGAATATCCGCCTCATTATCTAGAAGGCATGTTACTCGTGTGCCGATTTGACTCATCACTTCATCATCTATTGCACTGGGACGCTGATCAACGATGAGCAGGGTTACATTGTATTTTCGCAACTCACGTGCAATATTGCCAAAAATTGTATGGCTAGCAATTGTGGGATCAAGGAATTTATGCGCTTCCTCGATGACAATGACTAAAGGTTTAGGTTGCTCTTCTTTGCCGCCGGCAGCCTTATTCTTCATGTGGACATAGCGGCGATGAATTCTGCGGGTAAGATAATTTGCGACCAAGACATAAGCTGCAAGCGTATCCCCAAAGCGCCCAAACTCAAGAACTACACTGGTGCCGGAAGTTAACCGACGGAAGATGTCCTCTAGTGCATCATCTCCCTCTCCCGGCACGAGAAAATCCATCCGTCTAAAAAATTCAAATTTGCGTTGGATCGCACCCAGAGTGCCGGCGATGATCCTTCCATCTTCAAGTAATCCCTGCAGTTCACTGGAGTCGTCTTCCTGGAGCAGTTTTGAAATCCAATCCTTCCCTAATCTGCGTCGAAGGTAATAAAGGGCGCCGACCTGCACATCGCTTAGACCAAGGAGTCCGGAAAGCATCTCGACATCTTCAGGCTGAATCTGCCCGTAACCGATTTTTAAAACCCTGTCGATCTTGCTTCCCCGCGCTCTTGAAGTGTCTTCATCCAGGGTTACAACACTCACCCGACCATCGGTGAATAGCTGGCGCAAGCCCTTGAATTCGCGTCCCGTTTCATCGCGAACGCTCCAACCGTAATCGTTGTGCATATCAAAAATCAGAGCTGAGGCAAGGCGTGATTTAATCACCCCTGAGAGGACGGTTCGTGTTATGAATGATTTGCCGGTACCACTCTTACCGAAGATGCCAGAGGAGCGTTCGACGAAACGGCTTAAATCAAGATTGACTTGAACCGTTTCCATTTCCAAGGGGGTACCAACATAGAAATGTGTCTCGTCTTCTTCACCAAAAACTCTAGCCACGTCGGCTGCGGAGGCTTCAACGACTGGAGAAAAGTGCGTTGGTATCGTCTTGATCGGACGCAGTTCATCGTCATCCTCATCAATCATGAGCATTGGACTCACGTGAATGGATCCAAAGGCAACTTCGCTGCTGTATACTTGCGTCACAAACTCTTCAGAGCTGTCTGGAGGGCGCCGCTGCATGTCAGGATTTATTGAACCTAAGCTGATATCGGTAATAAGACCGAAGAAGCGACGCCCGCTTCGTCCCTCCACAACAACATAGCGACCCACTGCGAGTCTTTCAATAGAAAGCTTCGAATTAATCTTAACTTCGAGGCCTGACGATAACGAACCCCCAACCACAATCCCCATTTGTGTATTGGTGAGCTTTGGACCAAGGAATTCGTCAAGTGTGGATTCTTCGCTCATATTGCGCTCTTCTCTTCAAAACATAGTATACGGAGAAAACTATCCATTCGGGGTAAATCATGGGAAAGCAATTTTGCACAATAGCGCCCCGCTTCGAGAAGGAAATTCTGTCGTTCTTGCCTTGGCCTTGCAACGGATGCTTTACGCAAGCATGCTGCTAGCAGAGCATCTACTGGAAGGTTGGAAGCGGATAATATAAGTGGGATGAATTCAAACTGGTTGGTAAATTGAACGATTTCATCACTCTTCATTGGACGTATTGGGGCCAGAGCGAGGGGAGGTTGGGGGGGTAAAGTGTAAAAATATGCTTCAGTCAGGCGATAACCAACTGCCAAAGCTTCAAATTCAATCGGAATCTGCCGCACATATTGCTGGTCGGCGAGTTCTTCTTCAGTTGGCCGCTCTGCGGCAGCAATCTGGCGTGTCAGATCATCGTCTTCAATATTTATGTTGTAAATCACGCCTAATACGTCACTCTTTCCACGTTGAGCTTCACATTTGCAAAACATTCCAAAAACCGGTATTTCTGGTTCTGGTGATTTTAGAGCACCTACAAAACCGAGAGTACTTGATCTGGTCACCCGACCAATCAAAGTGGGGTCTCCGGCCATACTTCATCCTCCCAATTTACTCATACTTGAAACCGGCGCTTGCGACCAGTCCAGCGCTTCGTTTCAGCCTTACGGGACTGTGAGAAGCTGAGCCCGTGATCGATCAGACGATTTTGAATTAACGATTCGAGATTCTGCCGGTCCAAGTTTGAAACAACCGCTAATTCATGAGCTCGGACCAATGAATACGGATATCCCTCTGTTTGTCTGCATTGCTGTAACAACGCGTCGTGGACAATGTCCAAGCGGGATTGTGAATTGGCTACCCATTCGGGAACTTCCACACGGACAATATTATCACCGGCTCCCGTGTGCATATAAAAGAAGTAAACTTGGTGTCCCGCATCTCTGAAAGCGGTGTTTAGTTTAGACCGTTGGATAAATAGAGAACTGCGAAAACCAGGCTTCAGAATGCGACTGAATATCGTACGGTCGATGATGCCTCTGTAGGGATTCGACTTTATAGTTAGCTGGCGGACATCTTCCAGTGCTGTGTTTGCTAGAGTGAGTAATGCAACGACGTTCCAATGTCGTGGTTTATCAAGAAAACCAGCTAGCAATGCCTCAGAACTCTGCAAACGAGACATATGCTTGAGATATTGATCGAGCAACTGGTCAATCGGTCTATTTCGATGCGCTCCAACTTGTGCTGCCAGCCAAAGCAAAAGACCATTATCTAATAATGCCACACTGGGTTGTTCCGTGGATTTTTCTGCAAGGGATGCGAGACTTTCTAGTTCAAGAACGTCGCGTTTTCCATTAATAATGGAAGTGCTTATGGCCGAACCGAACTCGTCATAAAGGTCGTCATCATCGAAATATATCTTCACCACACTTGAAATCTCAGGCGGCGCCCCACTCCCATACCGAAGTGAAATTCTGCCAATATTTATCAGGTAATACATCGTCGGACTGTGACGATCAGGGTGAATTTGAGATCCATCTGTAGCGAAAACGGAGTATTCTCTACGAGGTTGAGGAGGTGGATATGTCTTCTGTGCTTCTTCATCCGTAGGCATTGCGGCTGGCCAGGTCTCTCCAGCTTGATCCAACTTGCGCTGAAGTAGTTCCTGATCATCCGAATGAAGCCCAGCAAAAGCGGCTAGCACCTCGGGGATGAGGGCATCAATTCGTGAATTCCTAGATACGATGGACTGAACCATTAGATCAACTTGAGGCAGAAGTTTTCGGAGATCAAGACTCATCATTATCCCTTTCGAACACCTGTTCCAGATTATAACTTGTGCTATTGATGGTGCAAGAACTTCGCGATTTTTGGAATCAACAAAATCTAGCTCAGAGAAGTTGTAAAAGTTATTTCAAATTGACCAGTACTCAGTCAAGATGATCCTGATGAATTAATGTTATTGTGAAAGCCAAAGATACCCATGTAGTTCAAGCGTATCTTTGGCCAGAATCATCGTATTCCGCTGAGAGGGGCCTTCGCCAGTGAGCAACGAGATTCTTTAACCTCGAGCGAAGCGAGAGGCCTACGCTTCGGCTCAGAATGACAGCCGATCGTATCCAGCGTGACTAAGTACTAGTTATATCGATCGAGCACTGCGGCGAAGGTCTCCTAAGTTGGTCCGAAACTTGCATATCTTCCTAGAGAGGCAAGCTCCAGGAAGCTGGCTTAGACCTTCAACTGCGTTGAAAGATTGTACTCACACCTTCAATAATCTGAGACTTTTTCCTGCTGTGGTAGCTGTGCCTTGGTTGTGCTATACTGCGCGCACCGAGTGACAGCGTGTCTCCCTGGTGTAGACTATGGATTCCATCAAGTTTCACCACATGGAGAGATATGAAAAATGATGATGGATGCCCCTGAATCAAATCGGATTGCGGAATGGCTTCGAAAGCAGGGCCTGCATGAAATCGCAGTGCATGTTTTGGATTTAACCGGCCCTTTCCAATATTTAGGTGCTCAAGCAATGTACATGCTGGAACCGTTCTTTGATGGGCAGGTTAACTTCGCCCATGATTTAGCGATCATACTTGAGGATGGCGAAAAAGTTGACGCTTTGATGGAAAAACTGCGCGAGGTGGAAAACAAGGATGATTGAAGGTAGTTTACTTGGTCTCTTACTTCTTCTCCTTTTCGGAGGTCTGATAATCGGCTTCACATTTTTAGGCGATTATTGGCCAGCAGGGCTGCGACGATTGCGCGGATATGAGGAATTGGGTTTGGCGCTCGAACGCGCAGTGGAGGCTGGAGAACGCGTCCACTTGTCGTTGGGGACGAGATCTTTAATTGGATTAGAGGGTGCTCCGGCGTTGGCTGGACTAACTGTACTTGCCCAAATTGCCGCATCAACTGCTATGAGCGATAAGCCGGTTGTCGTGTCCACAGGGGATGGCGTGCTAACAGTCTTGGCTCAAGACACATTACATGCCGCATACAAAAAAGTAGGGGCTGAGGCGAGTTATCATCCGATATCAAGTCGAATGCTTGGTCCGACGCCATTCTCTTATTCAGCAGGGATTCCATCATTGTTGAGCAACGAAGAGGTATCTGTTCATGTCCTGAATGGATCATTCGGTGCTGAAGGGGCGTTGACAATTGATTTTGGAGTGAGAAGTCAAGCGTTCGTTCTTGCGGGGACTGACGACGTTCAATCCCAAGCACTCTTTTATGGCACTGCGGATCATCCACTAATCGGAGAAGAACTATTCGCTGGAGGAGCATATCTCGGCGAGGGTGAAGTCCACAAGGCAAGTTTAAGAGCCCAAGATATCGTAAGGATTCTCATCATTGTGGCAATTCTGCTTGGCACATTGCTGAAAACCTTTGGAGTATTGGATTGATTGGTAGAAAGATGGTTAACCTTTTGGTCGTTGAATCCAATGATTTAATGCTGAAACCTCAGAGGTGCTGATTTGAGGATACGCGCAAACCTGTTTTGGGCAGTTATTGCCATAATCGTTGGCGTAATTGTCCTCTTAGGTTATTTCTTTACTAATCCAACGCTCACTAGTTTGCGAGAACTGTTATTGCGTTGGGGTGCATTATTGGCTGCAGGGGCAATTTTTCTGGGCCTGTTTAACCTATTTACAGTTCACTGGAACAAGGTTAACGACCAATCTGAGGGTTGGCCATACAGCGCGATTTTGATCTTCTTTTTCTTAGTGACGCTGGTGCTTGGAATTATTTTTGGCCCTGATTTTGAGGTCCTCATATTATTTTTCAATTATGTTCAACTACCAATCGAAGCCGCAATGATGGCATTACTTGCAGTGACACTGGTGGTAGGTGGGTTCCGTATTGTCTCCCAACGCCGGGACGTTTTTAGTGCAATCTTCATCGCTTCTGCACTTTTGATACTGTTTGGGAACAGCCCCATGCTCCTAGGAGGATCCCAAGAATTTACACGACTGATTAGTATTGTACGAGATTGGATCTCACAGGTGTGGTCTGTCGGAGGAGCTCGAGGGATCATCCTCGGAGTTGCTCTCGGCGCAGCGGCGACCGGGATGAGAGTCTTGTTTGGGGCCGATCGGCCGTACGGGGATTAGGCTATGTCTGAAGTTCGCTGTCCTATGTGCAGCAAACCGAATCCAGAGGATGCGGAAGCATGCGAGTTTTGTGGTGCTCGCATAAAACCGCTATTCATCGGGACTCAACCTGAAGATGAGGGCGTGACAGAACAACCCTCTGTGTCTGCACCGCAGGAACCGGCGGACGAACCTGGCCAAGAATCTGATTGGCTTAACCGCATGCGCGGTGGAATGGAAGATGAGGGGATCGATCAAACGGGGGAGCTCTCAGAAGAGGGACCGGAACCAGATCGAGGCTCAACAGATCTACTTGGGCGATTTCGTGGCTTAGGACTAACTGAGGAAGAAGACGCCTCCCAAGAAAAAATTAGCGATGCACCATTGGAAGAGCCCCAGGAACTAGAATTTCTCGAACCTGCGCCTGAGCGAGGATCTACAGATTTACTCGGAAGGTTCAGGGGTTTGGGTCTTTCTGAGGACGAAGAGCCATCTGAGCATGTACTCGCCGAAGAGTCAGCTGAAGAGCCAATCGAACCTTATGAGGGGGAGCTGACGCCTGAGCGTGGATCGACCGACTTACTGGGAAGAATGAGTGATTTAGGACTTTCTGAAGGGGATGATGCTCCATCTGCAGAGAGTATTGATGAAGCGTCATCTGCAGAAAGTATTGATGAAGCGCAAGAAGAGTTAGAAGAAGCAGCCTGGGAAGAAATTGCAGAGCCCAAAATTCCCGCAGATTCCCCTGAACCCTTGGTCGACTTTGAAGGTGACGAGGCAGAAGCCGAAGTTCCCGATTGGCTCGCCCGAATTCGGGAACGTCGAGGTGTAGATGATGCCTCACCGGTTGTGCCGAAGGAAGATATTGATTGGCTTTCCAGTTTGCAGGAGGCCCCTCAGGCGGCTGAACCTGTTGTGTCCGAGCCGGAACCTGAACTAGAAAAAAAACCTCCATTTATTGATATTGATGCAGAATTCGATGGTGAGCTGGAAGCAGATGAACCATTTTCGGAGGCGCTCTTTGAAGACCCTGATTTCTTGGCAGATTTACAACCGGAAAAAGAGGATGAACCTAGTTCCCTGGACGCCCTGTTCAAGGAGCTTGAGGGTCAAGTTGATTTAGTTGAAAAGATCTCAGCGGAGGAGCAATTTCCAGGGCTAGATGATGAGCCTGTAACTCGCTCGGATTTAGATGAAATATTTGGGGATTCTGCCGGGGAATGGATTGATGATATTGTTCCGGATGCGGATCTAGATATATCAATCAAACCGATTGAAATTGAGAAGGGAACTTCCCCACTGCAGGATCTCTTCGAAGAACTTGATAAGGAATTACAAACCGGTGAACTTCCTGCTCTAGAAGCGGATTCCCTTCCCGAACCGAAGTCAGATGATGAAGTCGATGCTGCCTTAATTGAGCTCTTAGAAGAATTCGATGATGAAACTAAGAGAGATGCAGGACTCTTTGTTGATGAGACCGAGAAAGAGATTGATGC
>JAGLGG010000287.1 GCA_023144145.1 Anaerolineales bacterium
AAAAAGGTCAGAAAGATGGGGCTAATGTCGTCAACCGTGGGGTCGACTATGGCCCAATCTCCAGCCCCACCGTATGCGATCGCAGTGTGATGCAAGATCACCAGGATGGTTAGATAAACCCTCAGGTTATCCAGGTGAAATAATCTTGCTAGGGGTTTGGCGCTTGTTTGTTCACTCACTTTATTTACTCCTCTGTTCCGCTTTTCATGATTCTTCCTCCATAGATTTGTCCTTCTTCACAAAGTTGATTCCACTAAGCACAACACCAGCAAGGATCAGAAGTATTGGACAGCCTGAGTCAAAGCTTGTCAAGCCGCCAATTGCAGGCTGGCGGCCCAACCTTCGGTTCGCCTTTCCAGGGCGGCGATATCTTCGGGGGACAGATTGAGGCCCAATTTTTTTGAATTCCGAGTCACCTTTCCAAGCTAGTTAGCTGTTGCCAATAGGTTCAGGGAGATAATACGCCCGAAATATGTATAATATGGTATTCCAGTGGCATAGTATTATCTTATGATGCCTTTCCAACTTGGTGACTTGTGAGCAATATGTATAACCCTTATATTGCCGGGGCACCCGTGACCGAAGCAAACATGTTTTTCGGTCGAGAGGATGTTTTTCGCTGGATTGAACGAAGCCTGACCGGTAAATACGTGAATCATATTTTAGTGGTCCACGGTCAACGCCGCGTTGGAAAAACCTCTGTCTTAAAGCAACTCCCCTCCCACCTACCCCAACGCTATATACCCATATTTTTTGATCTTCAAGGCCATACCCAGACCACGCTTGATCGGTTTTTGTGGTGGCTGGCGCGAGAGATCACCTGGGTCATCAATCAAGAACGTAATATTTCCATTTCCGCACCTGATGAAGAAATGTTGGTTAAGAATCCCGAGTACTTTGAGACCGAGTTCTTAAGCGATTTGCGGTCAGCGTTGGGCGATCGGATTCTGCTGCTTACTTTTGACGAATTCGATATGCTCGAAGAGCCAGGTATCAAGAGCTCAATAGCACCGCAGCTAATAAATTTCTTGAGACGACTGATGAGCAAGGAAGGGTTGGGTTTTATCTTTTCGATCGGCTCATCTGGACAAAAATTGGAGAATATGCGCGCTTCCTACACCGATTTCTTCAAAGCGGCACTTTACAAGAAAATCAGCTTTTTGGGGCGCGAAGATACAATAAAGTTGATAACTGAGCCGGCCCGAGACCACCTAACGTATGATCGTAAAGCAGTAGACCGAATTTATACGTTAACGTCAGGCCATCCGTATTTTACGCAATTGGTTTGCCACGAGTTATTTTCCCTCTGTCAGGTTACCAAACAAAAAAGAATCACTGTGAAAGATGTTGAATCTGTCCTCATTGATGTTATAGAACGAGGGACGGTCAACCTGAAATTCGTTTGGGACGAGGCTTCCAACCTGGAGAAGTGGGCACTTGCCATTCTGGCATATACCAGAAAAAAGGCGGATGGCCGAAAACTAGCCCACGCCCTGGCAGAACAACGAGTTCGCTTCAGTGAGCCAGACCTAAACGCTGGGCTGCTGCATCTGCGCGAGAAGGATGTTCTGACAGAAGATAATCGCTTCGTGATCCCATTATTGCGCATCTGGCTGGAGAAGAACCGCCCATAGGAGAGGGTGCGCCAGGAACTGGTCGAGATCAATCCTATCGCCAATCGATACATTGAGATCGGTCAGGAATATAAAGACCTTGGCCAGCACAAGGAGGCCATTGAAAATTTTCAACATGCGCTGAATGTTGATCCTGATAATCTTCAAGCACGCGTCGGAATTGCCTCCGTTTACTTGAACCAAAAGGCGTATAAGAAAGCCATAAACGAGTATGAGAAAGCGTTGGCAATAGATGATGTGGATATCTCGGCTCGAGCTGGCCTCTGTGAGGCACACCTGGCTTATGGGGATAAAGCGCTGTCGAGAGATAGAACCAGCGATGCGGTGAAATCCTACGAACAGGCGCTTGTGATCAATGCAGAACATGCTGGAGCCCGAGAACGTATGTCGGATTTCCATGCTCAAACAGCAGAAGGCGCATTGGTAGAAGGTCGTGACCAAGATGCGTTAAAGTCGTTCGAAGAAGCGCTGAAATACTCGCCGGGGGACGCTTCACTATCTGCTCGGCACGTTGAAGTTCGAGAAATGATTAATGCAAAACAACTCTCGACCTTAGTAGCCAGGGCAGAGAAAGCCAGACTGGCTAAGGGCTGGGAGGCGGAAATCGCGTTGTTAGAGGATGCCTTAAAACTTGCTCCAGACGATCAGAAATTAAAGGAGCGCCTTGCTGAAGCCAAGGAGAATAAACACGCACAACAATTGGAAGCCATTCGTACCCGAGCGAAAGAGGCAAGCAAAGCATCTCTCTGGGATGAGGCTGCAGCAGCTTGGGAGACTTATCTAGAATTGGAACCTAATGACAATGAAGTTAAGGACGAGTTGCTTGAGGCGCGTAGGCAGTCAAGGCAGAGCCGATTGAGTTTGCTCAAGGTGGAGGCTCATAGGCTCGCGAAAGAAGAGAAATGGGACCAATCTCTAGCAGCCTGGCACGAATTCCAATTGCTGCAGCCTGAAGACGGTGAAGTTGCCTTAGTTGAGATCGAGCAATTGGAACGGTTGCGCGATATGGCGCACGCCGACGCTGAAGCCGAAGACACCATAAATGTGAAGAAGAACTACAAAAAGGCGATAAGGTTACTTAAGGAGATCGTTGCTGAAGATCCGACCTATAAGGATACATCTTCACTGTTAGCAAAAGCTGTTGAAATGGACCGGGGGAGGAGACCCAATTGGCAACGGCTCTTGCTTATCGGCGGGGCAGGAGCCTCCTTGTTGATTGTGCTTGGGCTGGTCCTCAATCAATTGGGCATATTCCCGGAACGGCCAGCCAGCATTATCCAAACACAGCCATCCACTATTATCCTCAATTCAAATCACACTTTCTCGATAAGCCCCAATCTGTGGGATGTACAAGTCTGGGAATGGTCTTTAGGTTCTGCGGTTACCATAAATATTGATGATCCCCGCAATGGACCTGGTGTAGACTACACGGAAACGCAAACTGTTGGCGTTGCTGAATGGGATCCTGAATCGACTTATACCAGGTTTGATTTCAAGGATTCCATTGACGTCCACGCCGGCTTTATTGTGACCTTAAGCGACAACTCGATCACAAAAACGCATATTGTCACCAGTTTGACAGTGATCTCCATGAATCCCGATACCGATCAGATTGCTGGTTCTGCGGAACCAAACAGTCAAATCACATTGGAAATATGTGCTGATACAGAATGCACCCATCTGGATGCACTAGCCGACCAGGATGGGTACTGGATTGCTGACTTCGATGAACTGTACGATCTCGTACCTGGCACGGAAGGAGCTGCTCTCCAGTACGATGAAGATAGAGATGCCACTCAAATCTACTGGCAGATTCCCAGCGTAGGCCTTGCTGTTTATGTTAACACCGATAGGGTGGAAGGTCAGAGTTGGCCATTAGGGACAGGTGTCACCATGACTATCGATGATCCAAGCAACGGCCCAGGTGTGGACTACTCGGAGACGAAAACAGTTGGTCAAGCGCACTGGGATCCGGCTGACACCCAGGTCGATTTCCAACTTGATGGGGTCTTTGATGTTCAGCCAGGCCACGTCGTCACACTGACAGACGGAGTGACAACCAGGACGCACACCGTGCTCAATATTGAAGTGACTTCTGTGGATCCGGAGTTAGATACGATCACCGGGTCGTCTGAACCTGGCAGTGAGGTTAGTGTGAGGGTTTATGACGAGTGCTGCGTTGAGATACTTGTAACCTCCGATGATTCAGGCAACTGGATGGCTGACTTCAGTGAACTTTTCGATTTGGTTCGGACAACCGGAGGAGTTGCTGATTTTCTAAATACTGAATGGATTACCACCGGGTACGAATGGGTGGTGCCCAACCCATTTTTTATTGTTTCGCTCAACACGGATTGGGCAGCAGGTGAGCAATGGCCCCTAGGCGCAGAGGTCACGATGACCATCGACGATCCCAGCAACGGGACTGGGGTGGATTACAAAGACACTCAAATAGTCGGTCAAGCGCCCTGGAACTCTCCAGATTCCACACAGGTAGACTTCCATTTTGATGGGATTTTTGACGTTCAGGCAGACCACATCGTCACAATGACAGATGGGGTGACAACCAGGATCCACACCGTGCTCACTATAGATGTGACATCTGTAGATCCAAGGTCAGATAGGATCACCGGAACGTCTGAACCTGGTAGTGAGATTAATGTTGCGATTCATGGCGACTGCTGCTACGAAATAAATGTAACCGCTGATGATTCAGG
>JAGLGG010000288.1 GCA_023144145.1 Anaerolineales bacterium
GATATGTCGGCAGACCCTGCCGTGCAATCTAGAGTTGAGCAATTGATTTCAGAGGCTCAAATTGCGCTGGATTCGATCCGTGCCCTGGGACAGGACGATGTGGCAGACCCCCTCACCGAGCCTGGAATCCTAGCCCATTCTGTGTCCCTTGGTCTATTGGATGCGCCCCATCTACAAAATAATGCCTTCGCTCCTGGTCAGGTCGAAACTCGAATAGATGAGCAGGGAGCGTGTGTTGCAGTTAATAAAGAAACTGGTGAGCCCCTATCCGAGAAGGAGCGGATCGCCGGGCTCAATCACTGACAGGACTGGATAATTGAAAATCAATTCAGCCTATGTGCGTATAGAATCCTAAAGGGAAATCACCTATGACAAAGACGCTCAAGTACTTAGTGATTGGTGCAGGAAATGGCGGCAAAGCCATGGCAGCTCATTTGGCTCTTATGGACCGCCCCGTGATGTTATACAACCGAACAGAGCAAAGAATCGAAGTAATTAAGGAGCTAGGTGGAATTCGATTGGAGAGTTTCGAGGGTGGGCCTCATGGCTTCGGGAAACTGGATCGGATTTCCTCTAATATGGCAGACGTGGTGCCCGAGGCCAATATCATCATGGTCGTAGTTCCTTCCTCAGCTCATGCAGATATCGCCGCCCATGCCGCTCCGCACTTACGCGACGGCCAAATTATTGTCCTGCATCCGGGAAGGACCTTTGGGGCAATTGAGTTCAGGCAAGTACTTCGCAATATGGGTTGTACGGCAGAGGTCATTATTGCCGAAGCTGAAACTTTCATCTATGCCAGTCGCTCCGAGGGTCCCGCCGAGGCACGAATCTTCCGCATTAAAAGCGCGGTACCTTTGGCTGCACTTCCATCTACCCGCACCACCGAAGTTCTAAATGCGCTTAAAGATGTCTACCCTGAGTTTATCAATGGCAGGAATGTTCTTTATACAGGCTTGAACAACATGGGCGCCATCTTCCATCCAGCCCTTACTCTGCTTAATTCAGGACGGATTGAGTCAACCGCGGGAGATTTTCGGTTCTACATCGACGGAGTTACACATTCAACGGCACGAGTGCTGGAGGTGTTGGACCGTGAACGGGTCACTGTGGCAACTTCTCTCGGTATACAAGTCCGGACGGCAATGGAATGGCTCAAAATGGCCTACAATGTTCAAGGGGATGACCTCTACGAAGCGATCCATAATCAAAGCGGCTATTACGATATCAAGGCACCCAAAACACTTAAACACCGTTACATTTTCGAAGACGTCCCAATGAGTTTAGTACCCATCGCTTCCATAGCGAACCGATATGGCGTATCGGTTCGCGGCATCGAGAGCATCATTCGTCTTGCGTGTTTTATTCACAGGACGGACTACTGGCGACGTGGCCGCACCCTTGACAAGCTTGGAATTGGGCACCTGAGCGTTGGAGAGATCAAAAGATTTGTTGATGAAGGTATTACTCCAGGGGAATGATCAGTGAGCTGGGCCGGAGAAGTCAGAAGTCAGCCGTCAGCTGTCAGCCATCAGAAAGGCGAAGCCTCTAATCTGAAGGTGCTTTCCCTTTAGCCATAAGCATGAAGGTGCACTTCCTTCAGCCGTCAGCAATCAGTAAAATCAACATCATCGACAAATAGCTGACCACTGCTTTTCACCCTCACCCCCAACCCTCTCCCTCTAGGGAGAGGGGATTTAACAACATCACTTCATCTGTTTCAAGCTGAATGCTAATAGCTTTCATTGTGCAACTGATGTTCTCGCCTCTCCATCCTTCTCTCCATTTATGTCTTAACAGTTTTTTGGCTGCTCAGTTTCTCTTCTTTTTTCATCCACTTTTATCCCACCATTTCTATAACGGTCCACTTTAATAGGGTGTATTCCAGATCAGTGGCCATAGCATCTCCATAAAGCTGTGTTGTGACATGTGGGGGTTGTCCCAAAAGGACTCGAAAATATTGTTGAATTACTATGAACTTAGCGTATGGGCAACCGGCCGGTTGC
>JAGLGG010000289.1 GCA_023144145.1 Anaerolineales bacterium
AGTGGTACAGAAAAACGGATTCTAACAATAGATCGAATGGCTAACGTCCTGGGTGAACTGGACAAACGTCAAGCTGCTGAATTCAACGCTCAAGCACAAAACTCATCCTTAGAGCTAGCTTCCGAAGGTGAAATTAGACGCCTTAAGTATGAAATTGCTGAATTTCAAGAGAAAATTACGTATTTGGAGACACCCGAATCCACCTCTTCGATCATCTTATCCACTGTATTTTGGGTTATTGTCATTGCAATGATCTCGAATTGGCTTCTCTCTTGGGCATCTTCCCAAACGCTTCCTACATTCATCGAAGTACAACTGCTAGGAGAGGGCCCTCTCCCATCAACTGTGTGGTGGATGCTAGGAATCTCAGGAATAATCTTCGCCTTAGGTCCTTTGAAGACAATTGAGGAGGGCATTCACAAGCTGAATAGGAGGAGGTTTTATATCGAAGAGCGAAAGCGTCTTGAAAAATTATTGGCTTCAAAATTAGAAAAGCTTGAGGGACATCAGAATACGCTCTCAAAACTTCTGACTTAGAGACTCAACCTTAGAACCCTATAAAAATCATCGATCGAAACTGTAAATATCGTCATCACTTTTTGACAAAGATAATTTCACCGAGAGATTACCCGGAAAACGTGATGAAGCCCCACCGCCTGGTCACCGCCGATATTATTAAGCAGGTGGATGTCCGTCTTGTGATTCCAAACATTCTAATCTATGCGCTTTGAAATTTCATCATTTCTTGCCTTTCACCTTCCTTTGCCCGTACGCCTGCATCGAACTATCTTCGGACTGGAAGACTAAAAGGCACCATCTCTTCGATCGTCCGTTTCGCGTAATCGTAATCCTGCACTTGACCCAACATCATCCTCTGAGCCTGTTCTAATCTGCGAAGCGCATCCTCATAATCAATGGTTAGAACGACTCCATCCCCGAGCACCTTCTCACCGTCTACATACACATCCTTCACCCCTCGATCTGCGGCATGGTAAATCAGATTGAGCAACGGATCTCGCACCGGACGCATGCTGCTTTCAGATAAATCAACCAGGACGATGTCCGCTTTCATCCCTTCAGCCAATTTCCCAATATCGCTTCTGTTTAACGCCGAGGCACCGCCGACTGTGGCCATTCGAAGCACTTCTGCTGCCCCTAACTCACGTATACTGTCACCGGCCATTCTCCCGGCGATGATGGCAGCGCGCATCTCTTCGATTAGGTTGTGCGGAGATTGGTCGGTGCCAATCCCCAAGTTAATTCCGGTTCGTCGGTAGCGAGCAATGCTCTCGAGCGCGATCCCACCTCGCGCAAATCCGGTAGGACAGTGAGCCACCGAACTTCCACTCTGGGCAATGAAATCCAGGTCGACCTTTGTCTCCCTCTCAGGGATCGAGGAATGCTCGTCGATGAAAATGGCATGACCCAATACCGTAGTCGGACCGAGTAAACCGAGGCTGTCAGCATACTGAATTGGCGTCATCCCATGTTGCTCAACCATGCTGTGAAATTCGAGTGTCAGTTGTGCGATGTGGACCATGAAGGGGCGGTCCGTTGACTGTGCGATGGCGTAGCTATTACGCAACAACTCCTTTGAACAGGTGTCAATCTGTCCCGGTCCGATCGCGCCGGACAGCCTCCCAGATTCATGATTTTCTGCCGCTTTGACTATTCGAAGCGCAGCTTCGAAATCCCCCTTCCCTCCATCTTCCTTATATGCGTAGTCCAGCTCTCCATCGCCCACCGGCTTCCATGTTGAAGAGACGAATTCCGGAGTGATGTATCCTCGCAAACCGCTTTTCGCCATAGCCTCGATCCAACCATCGAACGGCACCGACCAATCCACGACGGTTGTCACGCCCGATTTCAGCAATTCACAATAAGACACCTCTGCAGCCGCACTGTAACCCTCCGCTTCCATCCAGAATGAGGCCATTCGTTCATATAGTCCGGAAAAGAATTTCGGGCTGTAATGCTCCTCGCGCACGCCCTTCTCTGCAGGCTCATGCGCGGCATGAGAATGGATGTTGATCAATCCAGGCATGACGAAAAGGTTCCCGCCTTCAATGACCTGGGAAAATTCTCCGGAATAATTCGGACCAATGTAGATAATCTGGTCATCGCGAAAAACAAGATTGCTATGTCGCGCGTATACATGTTGATCGGTGTCTTCATCCCAAAGGATGGTCCAAGCGATATCCTTTATCCACGTCGTTTTACTCATAGATCACCTCGTTGAATTTTATGAACTTGAGAATTGAACGTTCTTTAGAAAGGAGAAATATTTGTGTCTTCAATCCTACACCTTTGAGTGATTATGTCCTATTGGTTTCACACATCCAAGGTGCCAATTAAAAATAGGACAACACTTAGGGCTATGGTCCCAGAACAATGGATTAAAATTTTTGCTGTTAGATTGGGTTTTGGGGGAGACGGGTTTCAGCTAAAGATACCAGCGCGAGAACTCATTGCTGAAAATGAGCAGTGAGTTCTCGGTTTGAATCCCATGTTTGTGGGCACTGAAAAAGCAAGCCCTCAAAGCGAGTGGAGGGGTACTAAATTACCTATTCGAAACCTTCCGGATTGTCAATTACTCCGTCACCCAGGGTTTTTCGCTTGTTTTCGTCTATCATCTTCCCAAGGAACTCCGGAAG
>JAGLGG010000029.1 GCA_023144145.1 Anaerolineales bacterium
GCTGCATCTGTTTTCAAAGGTTCATCCAGGACGCGTAGGGAAACCATAAGTGCGAGTGCTGCGGCGATGAAAGCAATAACGGTCGGAACAAGAGCCTGTTGGGATATTGATTGAAATGGATGTTTCATGGGTGCATCCTTTGAATACATGTGGGGCAATGATGGCTGCATTGACGTAAGCTGAAGGTAATGCGCTTTGTTCTATTCTAGTGATTCTTTTAGAGAGGGAAAGCGGGGTTTTGGTCAGCGGAGTAGACATGGGTGACTAATACATGCGATAGCACGCGTCGACCTTACGACTTATGTCTGGGGCCATCTGCTAAATAGCAGCCCGAGCTCCCACGCTCGGGCTTGTGGTATAGATGTTTACGATGAAATTGAAAGGAGTCCAGCAGCTCGCTGCTGGGCATCAGCAGAGCTGATGCACTCCAGATACTTGTTTAGCTCGACCTATAGTGATTTACTTGTCGCTTACCATCTAAGGACACAGTTGGGGCAACTGCAATGCGCGTCAGCACGCGTCGCCCCGACGAGTAGAAAACCTCGCCATTCTGAGGATCAGGGGGAGAATCAAAGGGTGGGTTTGGAATTTCTTTGCTGCAAATTCTCCCCTCAGCATACAGAGAAAGCCGAAAATTTACGTCGCAGCAATAAGATCCGGATACTCAACTTCGACGGGAACGGGATCCGAAATTCCCAAATCAGAAATAAGCTCTGAAATTAACTCGGCCTTGCTTTCAGCATCTCTTCGAGACCAGGTACGGCTCTTAACTTCAAGGAAACAGCCTTCAATTTCAGGTTGCAGCACCCGGTCGATGTTGATGAAAAACAATTCTTCCTTATGTCGAACCAGCCAGCGTAAACGATCCTTTTTGATCTCAATCTCCGATTCAGGTTTGAAGTATTCGCGGTAAAATCGCAAACTGTGTGTCGCGGGGGCGATGAAGCGTGAGCGGGAGAGCAGGACAAAATTTGGATAGGCATGCTCGGCTGCAGGGCCAGTGAGGGTTAAGCGGTAACGAACGTTAAACACGTTTCCCTTATCATCAACGAATTCATCTTCGCGATACCGCAGGCGACCTTGGGATTGATCAATAAAAGAAAAATATGTGTCGTATTCAAGGTAATGTGCGCTGCGAATGATCTCAAAGTTTCCTGCATCTAGTTTGGCGATAATTGGATCTGGATCTGGAAGCCGAACCTTGATCTGAACCTCATAGCTCTCTTCCTGTACTGCTTCGCCGATGGCGATCAGCTTCGAAAGCACGGACCCCTCTCGTTCGGTGAGGAAAGCATCGATCTCCGCGGCATACGTCTCAACAGCAGCGAGCAATGGTCCTTCATCGATAGTTGTGAGCTGTCTTTCAGTCATCAACCAAGTGCCGTTAACCATCACATGCGACACATCAGTGGATTTCGCAGCGTATACCAACCTGGAATAAATAGAGTCGGGATCGCGATTAAATTGTGGTTGAGTGTGTAACCCCGTGAGATCTACGACTGCCAAATCAGCCTTCTTCCCAACTTCGATGGAACCAGTCAGATGATCAATATGGAGCGCTTTTGCACCGATGATGGTGGCCATTGCAAATGTGGTTCGCGCCGGGAGAGCTGTAGGATCACCGGTGGTCACTTTTGCGACAAAAGAGGCCAATCTCATTTCTTCGAACATATCGAGATCGTTATTTGAGGCCGGACCATCGGTGCCGATACCAACATTCAATCCGGAAGTGAGCATTGGTTCAACCGGCGCGAAACCTGAAGAAAGTTTAAGGTTGCTGGATGGATTGTGTGAAATCCCGGCTTGGGAATGCTCTAACGTGTGGATTTCTCCCTCGTCGATGTGGACACAGTGAGCTGCAATGACTTTTGCCTCAAATAGTCCCAGTTTTTTTAACCAAGGGACAACGGGCATGTCATTCGTTTCGCGCCATTGGTCCTGTTCTTGAAGGGTTTCTGCAATGTGAATTTGAAGGGGTGTGTCGAATTCAAGGGAAATTTCAGCGCACTCGCGAAGTATGTCTTCCGTGGTCGTATAGGCTGAGTGTGGAGCAATGCTTGGGATTATAAGATCGTGGTCCTTCCAGGCTTTAATAAATTCACGCGCAGACTTGATTGAATCTTCGTAAGAATCTGCATCAGGAGAGGGGAATTTGAGCACAGTTTGACCGCAAATTGCCCGCATCCCAGCTTCTGCGGTCGCTTCTGCGACGAATTCTTCGTGGTAGTACATATCGGCAAAACAAGTGACACCACCGCGAATCATTTCGGCACAAGCGATCAACGTCCCTAATTTACAGAAGTCAGGCGAGACGAATTCACGTTCCACAGGCATCATATAACCAAGCAGCCATACATCCAGTCGCTGATCATCTGTTAATCCCCGTAATAGGGTCATGGATGTGTGTGTGTGGGCATTGATTAGGCCGGGAATTACTGCCTTGCCGGAACAATCTAGAACATCTTTCGCTTCATAAGTTTCTAAGATTCCCTGTGTGTCGCCAAAAGCAACAATCTCATCACCCTTGACGGCGATCGAGCCATTTGGAAAAAGCTGAAATTCTTCATCCATGGTAACAACGATGGCGTTTTGTAATATGTGATCAACCTTTTTCATATTCACCCTCAAGCGGACTCGTTCTTATTTTATGGCCATAAATAGCGATTGGGTTTTCAATATTCTACCCATCAATAAGATGCCCATTGTTTTAAAGCTAATAGAAATTATAGCATTTTGGATTATTCGCGTTGAATATTATGTTTGAAAGCAATTCAATAATGGATGTGATCTTGCATCTTGGGAATGATGTGTATAATCCTCACGGAGTTTAAATATGCGTGCAGTCGACCTCATTGTGAAAAAACGGAATGGCTATGAGATGACGCGCGAAGAAATTTTTTTCTTTTTGCGAGGATTCTCTGAGGGCACCATACCTGACTACCAAGTTTCGGCATGGGCCATGGCGGTTTTACTCAAAGGGATGTCTGAGAGAGAGACCTGTGATCTCACTGAAGCGATGATTGAATCCGGTGAGCAGCTTGATCTGAGTGGCGTTGTACCCTTTGCCGTTGATAAACATTCGACCGGTGGCGTGGGGGATAAAACAACGCTGGTTGTTTTGCCCATCGTGACAGCCAATGGTGTTCCGGTGGGAAAGATGTCTGGTAAAGGTTTAAGTTTCACAGGTGGCACGCTGGATAAAATGGAGTCCTTTCCAGGTTACCGGGTTGACTTGACCAAGGATGAGTTTCTCAAGCAGTTGAAAGAGATCGGAATTGTGTTGAGTGGCCAAACAGAAGATTTGGCGCCTGCAGACGGAAAACTTTATGCACTCCGAGATGTCACTGGCACTGTACCCTCCACGCCGTTGATCGCCGCGTCAGTGATGAGTAAGAAAATTGCAGCCGGAGCGCAAGGCATTGTCTTGGATGTAAAAGTGGGTCTTGGCGCGTTCATGAAAACCATCGATGAAGCGACTGAATTAGCGGAGCGCATGATTGACATTGGTACGCGTTTCGGGAATAAGGTTACGGTATTGATCTCAGATATGAACCAACCACTGGGGAATGCCGTTGGGAATATATTGGAAGTGCGGGAAGCAATAGATACTCTCATGGGTGGGGGACCTGAGGATTTTAGGGAACATTCCCTGGTCGTTGCAGCACATATGTTGGTGCTCGCCGGGCGATCGACCGATGTTGATGAGGCGAAAGCCATGTGTGCCCGATCGTTGGAAGATGGAAGTGGGTTGGAGAAATTCCGCACTCTGATCCGTGCGCATGGGGGCGACGTTCAATATTTAGATAATCCCGACATGTTTCCCACCGCGAGCTATGTCGAAACAGTCGATTCTTGGGAAAGTGGTTTTATAAGTGAGGTTCATGCACGGGAGATTGGGCTAGGTGCAATGACGCTTGGGGCTGGTCGTGAAAGCAAGGGGGATCCAATTGACCATTCTGTTGGAATAGTAGTGCATAAAAAGGTTGGTCAAATCGTTGAGAAAAGCGAGGCTCTATTCACCATCCATTCCAATGACGAGCAATCCCTCAAAAACGCTATTGAGAGAACCACGAAGGCCTTCAAATTCTCGAAATCTCCAGTTGACGAACTGCCTCTGTTTTATCGAACCATATTGAGTTGAAGAGATTCGCTTCAATCAGAGCATATCTTTCAATCACTAAGTTAATTCAAGATCTGAAGCGCTAGAAAATTGTATCCAGTCAAGATGATTCTGATGGTTTAATGTCATTCTGAAAGCCAAAGATACCAATGTAGTTAAAGCGTATCTTTGGCCAGAATCATCGTTTTCCGCTGAGAAAGACCCTCGCCCGTGAGCAACGAGATTCTTTCGTGACTGACCAATTTGGGTTGAATTGTTGACAAAAAGGCGATCAGATATCAGACGTTGGAGATGAGGGAGGACCACAGGGTGATCCTTATTTGGAGGGGCAGGCAATGGAAGAGCAGGATCACGAATAATCCAGGATGCGCCAACCTCTCGAAGATTTGAAATAAAAAGGGATTGGATTAATCGGCTTCAAGCGATTTACTAAGATATGCGATAGTTATAAAGATTGGATAATCTTCAGGGCACGTGTGGTCACACATGCCACAGCCGCCACAGTGTCCTAACCATTTTTTTAAAACCAATTCTTCATCTACGTCCGTATTCGCAAGCCAATCCAATTTAAAAATTGGACAATGCACCGTGATCGTATTTCTACAGGCGCTGCAACCTCGTAGATGTTCGATGAGCCCTGCCATGGTTTTTTGTTCTGGAGATAAATGTGCTGAGGCATATGCCTGTGATTGCATTCGCCAGCCCAATAGTCTTTCGAGGGTCCGAGCACGACGCTCTAAAATTTCCTCCGGTACCGATTCTGCTGGAAATGAATCCATACCAAGGTCAATTAGGGTTTCTTCACCTTTCGTTTTTACAACAATGTGTTTGCTGGTTTCAATACCGAAGAGCTGAAAATGTATGTCGGCTTTTTCAGGAAATGGCTGCTCGCATAGTTGGCAACTAGCTCGATATCGACTGAAAAGAAGTCCGCCTTGAGCAGCGAAGTGGAGTGCTGTTCTTGACAACCTATCCCGATCTTGAGCCTTATTCATGCGCCAATCGAAATCATCGATTGGAAATGTTGCCAGACAATCCATGCTTATTAGGATTGAATTATCTAATTTGGTATCTTTCTCATCTACGATCGACAGGTAAGTTCTGAGTTCGCAAGGGCGGAAGACGATTCCCATGCGGCGGCCAGGATTTTGCTCAACTTCCCTGATTGCAATCGGGGCAGAGTTGCATAACATGACTGGAGCGAAGGGGTCAGCATGCTCAAATTCTTGTGGGGAGGTGATTACTGATGTAGTCGGCTGCTGGGTAGTTTCATCCCAAACGGGCAGGAAGAAGGCATCTAAAATTTCGCGCTCAAGAGGGGCACGAAGGATGGCACGAACAGTATGAATTGGATCGCCATCCGCTACATGGAATAAACTATGCAGTGCCATCTTGCGACTTCCTTTCAATAACTCACCTACCATTACAGATGTTGTGAAAGTACCTCAGCAATATCCAGTACTTGAATCGTATCTCCAACAGCTTTAGATCGAATGGCGTCATCGAACATAATCAAGCAGTAGGGACAAGCCGTTACGACTGTATTGGTCTTCCCGTTCTCTACGACCTCATCCAGCCGGCGGTGGTTGATTCTGGTATCTGGATCGGTCTCCATCCACATTTGTCCACCGCCGCCACCGCAGCAGAAACCATTTTCGCCGCGTCGATCTAACTCCAGTGTTTTAATTTCGGGGATGGAATTCAGCAATTCTCTTGGTTGATCGTAGATTCCGTTGTAGCGACCAAGATAGCAGGAGTCATGATAACTGAGGGTGATATCGGCCCCATTCGCTGAAAACACAAGTTGCTGGGATTCGATCAACGCATTCAATAATTCTGTGTGATGCATCACCTCGTACTCACCTCCCATTTGAGGGTATTCATTCTTTAAAGTACTGAAGCAATGAGCACACGGGGTGACAATCCTATTAAATTTTACAGAATCAAGAACTGTGATGTTCTCTTGCGCCATAACTTGGAATAGGTATTCGTGGCCAAGTCTGCGTGCGGTTTCACCACAACATCCCTCTTCGGGGCCTAGGATGGAAAAATCAACATCGGCCTTCTGAAGAAGAGCTATGAATTCCTTTCCCGCTTGTTGAGAACGGGCGTCATAACCGAAGGCACATCCGATGAACAACAACACATCCGTTTCATCGCCTGGGGCGAGAACGCGAACGCCCAGTTCTTTCGCCCATGGCGCATGAGATTCCTTGGGCATGCTCCACGGATTACCGCGACGTTCCATCCCCATCAAAGCTTCTCCTACTGGGCCAGGTATCTCGCCCGTTGTGAGGGTTGCATATCGCCTCATCTCCAGCAAGGCGTCAACTGGGTTGATGAACATGGGACAGATATTGATACAGGCTCCACATGTGGTGCACAGCCAGGGTGTCTCCGTGTCGATAACATTATCCGCCAAGGCGAGTACCCCATTGCCATTGGTTGATACTAGGGCATGTTGCACCTCGTCACGAAGATCCCGAATAACAGCCCTGGGTGATAACTGCATTCCACTAAGAGTGGCCGGGCAAACTTCTTCACACCTGCCGCATTGAGCACAGGCGTTGAAGGCCAGGAGTAGGTTTGACGAGAATTCATCGATCTGACCAGCACCTAATTTTTCCACCTCTTCGATATTTTCAATGAATTCAATTTCTCCCATTGAGCGGATGGGGCGCTGTAGGATGTTCAGGGGCCCAGTGAAAAGATGGCGCAGCTTTGTGAATGGAATACTGGCAAAGAAGACGAGCCCTGTGCCAATATGCGTCCAGAAAAAAGTTTGGTGGACCGCATCTGCGGTTTGTGCATCAATTCCCAATGCCGAAATCCAATTGGCAACCATGTTCCCGATAGGTGACCAGATGCGCCAATCAGGATTGGCGGCCTGTATTCGCAACCCTTCGGTAATGAAACCAAGGGTCGGAAGCAGTATGAGGATCGTGAGTGCATACCAATCTTCCCAATGGCTTTCAAGTTGGGCGGGTCGAGTGACCAACCGCCGGAAGATGGCCATCAGTCCACCAATCAAGATCATCACTCCAGCAACATCCATAACCAGCTCAAAAGCAAGATAGAAGCTCGTGCGTGGAAAAGGTACAGAGAATGGCAGGAAGAGTTCAAATTGGAGAAGGCTCAGAATGGTTCCAAGGATCTGAATGCTTACGCCCCAGAAAAGCATGACGTGCATAACTCCGGGGTAGAGCTTTTTCAAAATCCGTCTTTGGACGATTACGTTAATGAACAACTCACGTAATGTGCCCCCCCAGCCTCTTGGGGGTGATTTCTTGATGGTTTGATCAGGGGTTGCGGTGGTGGAAGCCGTCACATTTCACCCCCAATAAAGAGCGTTCCACCCTGGTTGAAGATTGGAATGGTTTCCAATGGAGCAGGAGGAGGCCCAGAAATGACGCTTCCATCCGAAGGGTCAAAGTAGCCTTCGTGACAGGGGCAAGCGAGCCAGTTGTTCTCCGGATCCCAAGTGACGATACATGCGAAATGAGTGCAAACCGCGGAATATGCGCGCAGACCATCTTCGGTATTCAGTACGATTGCAGGATATCGACCAAATCGTACTGTCTTTGAGCCTCCCACCGGAATCGAGTCTTCTGGTCCCACTGCAACTGGCTCAGAAGGAACTTCCTCAAGATCCGCGGGCCAGAAGAAAGCGATTGCCGGTCCGACGATGGCGGCAAGGCCCGTAGCTGCAGCTATTTTTTGCACAATATCCAAAAAACCTCTTCTTGAAATTGTGTTTTTGTTCTCTGCCATTCAATATTGTCCTCAATGGTACCGTTGCATGGATTTGTATTTTGGATTGGCTTCTAACTCAATCCGCCGATCAGGGTGAGTGCGATAATGGCGGTCATTACAACAAATGCAAGGACGATGCGATTTCGTCTGGCTTTCTTTGAATCCGCTTTACGATCGATAAATGGCCAAATTATCAAGAGAAGTAATCCCATAAAGGGGATGATTGAACCGATCGTCTTAGGGATGTATTTCAGGATTTCGTACAAGAACAGGAAATACCATTCTGGCTTGGTGTGGCTGGGTGTTGACATTGGATCCGCGGGTTCATCGATTCCGACCGGGTAATACATGCTGAAAACTCCGATCGCAAACGCCAGGATGATGATCACGATGGCAACAACTGCCTCGGTCTTAATGTGATCTGGATAGAAGGGTATGGTCTTTTCTTCTTCAGATATCTCTGTCATGTGTAAATGGTCCTTTGTCCCTCATTAGAGTGGTCGAGCGACTCCCTGTCGCCGGACCATGAGGAAGTGCATCCCTAAAAGGATTATGATTACCGCTGGAAGCACCAAGACGTGCGCCGCATAAAAACGGCTTAACGTGACTGCACTCACATTCCAGCTTCCCCTAAGGAACACCAGGGCAAGATCCCCAATCCATGGGATTCCCCCACCTATTTCCGTGCCGACGGTTGTCGCCCAGAATGCTCGCTGGTCCCATGGCAGCAGGTAGCCTGTGAAACCGAATAAGAAGGTAATGATGAAAAGCAACACTCCACTCATCCAATTGAGTTCGCGTGGGGGTTTAAATGCTCCCGTAATGAAAACGCGCAGGAGGTGCGCGACGGTCATTACGATCATGCCGTTGGCGGACCAATGGTGAATTGCACGAATCGCAGCACCAAATTGAACTTGCGTTTCGATTGCCTGAATCGAGGCGTATGCCTCATTAGGAGTGGGCTTGTAATAGAAGGCCAGCATAGTCCCCGTAATGCCTTGAATGACGAATAAGGTAAACGTAATTCCGCCGAGGCAGTACATCCACTTGGTGGAGAAAAGTGGAACGGGCTTGGAGAGCATTTTTTTCAACGGCTCGATAATTTGGTAGCGTTCATCGATCCAATCAGAAGTTCTCAACCACAGTGGCCGCCACTTTTTCCTGGTTATCCACACGCTCCCTGAGCGATAAAATCCAAACGCGAAGACCAGGCCCGCAAGGCCAAATACTCCCCATCTCGCAAGGGGTACCCAGAGATTTTCAATCGTCCCTGAGATGTGGCAATGTTGGCATGTATCTTGTTCAGGCTCTACCTGGGTGTCGATTACAAGGGATGTTTTTAAAATATCCATCCAATGCTCGGACGCTGTGTAGGTTTCACTCTCAGTGCGAAAGCTGGCGTTTGCTGCTGTTGTTGTTACCAACAGGATCAAGGAAAAGAGCAGGACCAGCGCAACGAGAACAGTTCCCCTTCGGAAAGGTGGCATAACAGCTCCTAGAATTAAGGTCTGAAGCTTAATTACTCTGATGACTTATTGGGACATAAGCAGCGACCCCGTCAAGATCACTTACTGGTTAGAGTAATTGACAATTTAGGTTAAACATAGTGAATTTTTACACGTCGACATGAGAGCATCTTCCTTGTGAAATATGATCGAATCATGACAAGGATTCGAGCTCAGATGCATCGAGTGGGTCTGAACCATATTGTTGGGAGTGGTTGGAATTATGTCAAATTTTCGATGGATTATATTAAATGCACTGAAAAAACTAGCCTCAAAGCGAGTGGAGGGGGATATGTGGGGGTGCGGGCTGCACCCGCACCCCCACATATAGTCCTCTTCTTGCGATTGACCTTTTTTCAGCGGAGTCATAAATTGAATGTGATCTTTATGAATGGGTAAATGGCTTCATAGCGGGGATTGTTAGTTTGTAGGGTAGCTCTAAAATTGGGATAAGAAATGGGTGGGGAACAACCGGATTGATATGAAAATGGTTGGCTAGATCAAGCCTGGTAGAAGGCTGACCGTCATTCGCTGCTCTTCCAGATCGACTCCTTTGATCACACTTTTTATCGCCGGCAGCAGCAGCTCTTTCCCGGCGCTTCCCCTCACTATATAAACATCATTTGCGCCAGTTTCGATTATTTGTTCCAACACACCAAGACTTTCGCCTTCCTCTGTGATCACATTGATCCCAATCAACTGCCAATGATAGTAAACTCCATCAGGAAGAGGGTCAGTACCTTCAAAAAGGATGCTTAGGCTTTCACCACGAAAAGCATCTGCTTCATCCCTGGAACCGATTTCATTTACGAACATGAGAAATTGACTTCGATGAGGGTTAAGACGTTTCACTGTAAGAGGCTGGAGGTTCTCGCCCAAGAATACGTTTGAACCGGGAGAGATTGTGAAGATCAATTCTGAGTCGCTTTGAAGAAGCAAGGCCCCCTTCACGCCGTGAGGCCGAAGAACATGCCCGACAACCAGGTACTCCGGTGGTTGTCGGGCATCATTTGATGAAGCAGGTGGGATCTGTTCGCTCATTTATCTATAGGATTTCAAGGCTCGC
>JAGLGG010000290.1 GCA_023144145.1 Anaerolineales bacterium
TCTAATCCCACCATGGAGGATAAATCCTGGAGTGGTGGAATACTCTTAATGAAATCCGACAGGAAATTGGCGGTGGTTGATCCTTGCGCTGTACCACTGCCAGAATCCCACACGGTGATCTTGTCAATTTTCAGATTACTGATCGCCTCCACCTGATGCTTCACCATTTCTTCCAACTTTTCAATCATGAGCAAAGTGGCCGCAGCTTGTGAATCTCCATCGACGCTTGAAATCAAATCGGAGTAGCCTTTCGCTTTGGCTGCCAGAAGCTGCTGTACACCCTTCGCTTGAGCTTCATATTTCAGCAAAACTCCATCCGCTTCACCCTTGGCCTCTCTGCGAATTCGCTCTGCTTCGGCCTCTGCCGCGATCTCAATTTTGCGCTTTTGGATTTCAACCCGGACAACTTCCTCAGCGTTCAAACGTTCTTTCTCAGCAAGATATTCCGCCTTTTGAATATTGGCCTTCGCTTCAGCTTGCGCGACTTCAGCCCTTTGGGCTGCCACTGCTTGCTCAACGACCAGGGAGGCATTTGATTTGGCAATTTCAGCGTTGGCCGTGTTCTCACCATCGATTGCTTCCGACTCTCGATCTTGTACAAAAATTCGTCGCTCCGCCTCGGCCTTCTTCTTTCCCTTCTCTGCCTCGGCGACGTTCTCCGCAACTCGGATATCCCTTACACGGTTTGCATCCGCTTCGCCAATAGCACCCATCTTGCGCTGCTCAGCCACATCCACCTTTGCTCTTTGACGCGCCTCAGAGGCAGCTTTCAAACCGATGCTTTCGATATAGTCAGATTCATCAGTGATATCCGTCACATTCACATTGATGAGGTGCAGCCCAATTTTATTGAGCTCGGGCTCTACGTTGCGTCGAATGGAGTCAAGGAAGCTTTCTCGATCCTGGTTAATTTGCTCAATAGTGAGCGAAGCAACGGTCAGGCGCAATTGCCCAAAGATAATTTCCTGCGCCATCTCCTCGATTTGATTCGGAGCGAGATGTAAAAGGCGTTCTGCTGCATTCTTTACAATATCTTGATCCGTGGTGATCCCGACCGTGAAAGTGCTGGGTACGTGGATGCGAATGTTTTGGAGTGATAATGCATTTTCCAGAGGGATGTTAATCGTCATGGGCGTTAAGCTAAGGAAGGCAAAGTCCTGGATAATAGGCCAGACAACTGTACCCCCCCCATGCATCGTTCGGCTCGATTTACCTTTTTCAACCTTTCCATAGATGACAAGGATCTGGTCAGAAGCACATCGCTTGTAGCGGCTAAGCGAATACGTGATGATTAAAAAAACTGTCAGTGCTGCTGCGCCAAAAACGAAAAAAAGAAAAATGTCCATAGTAATCCTCCATACGTGCCACCAAACTTTTTATAATTAACGAAACCCTAAGTACTCTCCTGTCAGAGGACCTCCTTTGCTTTTAAGAACAGAACCCCTGATGTTTTTTCACCGGCTCTTTACAGGCACGGTTGAATACTGGGGAAAAAGTCTCCTTTACCCTCTTATTTATATTCACGTACACAGATATGTTTAAAAAATCTTACAGTACATAAATTGATAAATCAAGCTGGATGGACAGAGCACTGTGTATCTTCACCCAAATCCATCCAATGTCCTGGCAGGATCTTGAAGGCTAGTGCTCAGTCAAGATGATCCTGGTGAGTTAA
>JAGLGG010000291.1 GCA_023144145.1 Anaerolineales bacterium
GCCTTTCTACTCATGGTTTATGTCTACGTTCGCAAATTACCAATGCGCTTCAAAATTCAAGATCATTTATTCTTCGCCACTCAAGGCTTGCTATTATTCTCGCTGAACTATATTTTGGTATACCTGGCGGAGCAATATCTTACAAGCGGTCTTGTCTCAGTAATTTTCTCAATGATCATCGTGCTGAATGTTATCTTCGGCGCCATATTCTTACGAAACCCCATTAGACCCCGCGTAGTTGGCGGAGCAGCACTCGGACTATTTGGACTTATTATTGTATTTCGCCCCGAAATTGCATCCTTCGATCCTGCCGACGGGAGGACGTTAGGCATCTTTATGGGTGTTGGTAGCGTCATCTCTGCATCTCTTGGAAATATCGTTTCTGCACGGAATCAGCGTGCAGGATTGCCAGTTATTCAAACGAATGCATTCGGGATGGCTTATGGGGCATTATTCATGTTTTTATTAGCAATCACCAGAGGAGTTGATTTCAATTTCGATCCTACATTTGCGTATGTTGGTTCGTTGATGTTCTTGGCAATTTTCGGTTCCATCGTAGCTTTTAGTACCTATCTCACCCTGCTCGGGCGGATAGGTCCAGATCGAGCCGCATATGTGACAGTCTTGTTCCCAATAATCGCTCTAATCCTATCCACTCTTTTTGAAGGCCTATCCTGGAGTTTCAGCGGAATATTCGGGGTCATTCTCGTTCTATTAGGAAATGCATTCGTCCTGTTAAAATTTCAAAACACAGAATTACCCACAGCGTCTGCAATCGGAGAATAGACTTCAATTTGTTGTTAGTGGAATAACAATCTACTTGCGCCTATGATTGATGGGGGATATTCGACTCAGGCTCCGTATTGAGGATCTCTCGAATTGTATATACTCCCCCAACTAATCCCACCACGACCGTGCACAATACCCAGGGAATGTGGATATCTGCAAATGAAGTCGTCCAGCGAATCATCAGCATGGTTTCTGTCGCAAGGTACCAAGCAATTACAGTAGCGAGCACCCACCCCAGGAACCATCCAGCCGCGAGGCGCAGAATACCTTTCCATCGAAGTTTGAAACCGCTCTGACGAAGGATCAATCCCATTGCCAACCCAGCAAGACCCGCTGCAAAAAGTCGGATTATGGACCAACCGTCATTAAAACCCCCACGTTCAACTCCCAGTGTGCCGGCAATGTGCCAGCGTAATTCCCAGAATGCGGCCCAAGCTACAGCGAATAGAAAGATATGAAGCCATCTCACTCCAGATCGAATCTGCTTAATCGCAAATCCGGTAAGTATTGCCCCAAAGCTCCCATTTATTATGAAAAGCAAAGTAGTGTCGTAATTTAACTGGACGATGAGAACAGAAATGACTATTTCGCTGATCGGCCATGCTAATAATAAAAGAATGAAGGCAAAGCGATACTTGCGCCATAAGACACCGACAGTATCAGAGAAGCCGACAACGCCGGATTCTGGTGAGAATAAATTTGTCTTGCGCAATTGCTTTACCGTGATGCTTGCTCCAATAATGCCGATGGTGAAAATGACGAGAAAACCATTCAATGAGATTGCTTCGTCGATCACATAATAATTCTCGAACCAAGATTCAACGCTCATGAGTGCGGCGAGCATGATGCCAATCGCTGTGGCAGCTCCCCAACCCAAAAATAAAATTAAGGAACTTTGCCATCTGCTATCGGCTTCATCCCAAAATAAACTCAGTCCCGTAATAAGACCGCCGATGCCTGAGAGGCCCACTTGAATCACCAGGTATTGAGGTTCCCAAGAGGGTTGAATACCCAATGCTTCTCCAACATACCAAATACTAGCCCATGCAATGAACCAACCCGCGGCAATAATCAAAACCCTCGGCCAAGAGAGCGACGGGACCAACCACTTCAGCCCCAGAGCGAGAGATAACCCACCTGCAGCTCCAACAGCCATGAACAGGGTTGCCAGAATATATAACGGATCGGTCGACATGATGTAAGTACCAATCGCATTGCCTACTGACCATCCTAACCCAACTAGCAACACAGCCAATAGGGATTTATTCTTAAGTACCTCCTCAATGATGACTGATAGGGGCGGGAGTTGAATGCGAGGCAACCTAACTTTCGGGGTAATTGCCTTCTGGGATTCCTCAACGATCTCCATCTCCAAGATATCCTCAGCCACGGGTTGAGGAGCATCCATAGTCAGGTAAACCCCTTCTTCACCAGCACCATTATCTACCGCCCGTTCTTCCGGCTTTTTGGTTGAAGGAGCTTTGTTCCGGATCCACTCGGGTTCCCGAATAGTCGCATCATCATCAATTTCTTGTTGATATCGGTCGTGAACATCATGAATTGCCGGAGTTTCCCGTAGCACACTCCCAAAGGCACTCTTCAATTCTCCTACACTTTGATATCGATCTTCTGTCTTCTTCGCCAATGCTTTGGCAAGTACGTTGTCTATCTCACGCGGCAACTCGGAGCGAATGCTCCGAATGGAGGGAACTGGATCCATGATATGAAGTTTCATCAAGCGAGGTGTAGTATCCGCTTTGAAAGGTAATTCCCCGCTCAGGAGTTCATAGAGGATGATGCCCAGTGCATATATGTCAGTGTACCGACCTACTTCTGAGTCGCCAGTGAATTGCTCAGGACTCATGTATGCGGGTGTGCCGACAATCGCATTGCCAGTGAGGTGGCTTGTGGATTCTACGATCTTAGCAATCCCAAAATCCGCTACATAGGCTTTGTCGTCGTCATCGAAGAGGATATTGGATGGTTTGAGATCACGGTGGATAATTCCTTTGTCATGCGCCTTATCAATTGCGGGAGCGATCCGAGAGATGAAGTTGATGGTTTGAGTAAGCGATTTGGCTCCCTCACTTTGGATTTTATCTTTGAGCGTACCTCCACTCATGTATCGATACACCATGAAAGGTTGTTCGTTGTGATAACCAAAGTCATATACGGGAACGATTGCGGGATGTTCAAGAGAGGCGACAACTTTCGCTTCGCGCGTAAATCGTTTTTCGAATTGAGGGTCGTGCATGAAGACCCTTGGCAGTACCTTGACTGCTACAAGACGCTCCATGTAGCTATCCTTAGCCAGGTAGACAATTGCCATCCCCCCCCTGGCGATCTCATTGATCACTTCATAGCGACCGAATGTTTCCAAGCTCATTTACATGACTCAATCCAAAATATTGGATTCCTGAATT
>JAGLGG010000292.1 GCA_023144145.1 Anaerolineales bacterium
TTTGATGTCAAAGTCAAACTGATAGGAATCATCAGCCGTACGTACGGAGTAGAGAATGCCGACATCGAGCTAAGTGCGCTTCTTGACCATCACGAGAAATTAATTGGATTAGACTTGGCAGGAGATGAGGAAAAGTTCCCTGCAGATTTGTTCGTTAATCACTTTCAAAAGGCGAAAGAAGTTGGATGGCATATCACGGTCCATGCCGGAGAGGCCTCAGGAGCAGAGAGCGTCTGGACAGCTATCCGCGAATTGGGAGCGATGAGAATCGGACATGGATTGAGAGCAATTGAAGATGTGGAGTTGCTTGAATTTCTGGCGGAAAATCAGATTGGGATTGAATCGAATATCACAAGCAATGTACAAACAAGCAGTGTTCCGAATTTTGAAAGCCATCCTATCCGTCAGTTCCTTGAGAAAGGGATTCTCGCTTCGATCAACACAGATGGCACCACAATCAGCAATATTGACCTCAAACATGAGTATGAGGTTGCTGCTCCAGCAGCTGGGCTGACGCCAAAGCAAATCCAGCAAGCCCAGCATAATGCACTAGCGACTGCATTCCTGCCATCTGAGGAAAAGGAATCCCTGTTGGCTAAGAAGCAGACTTTTTAAATCGGTTGTCCATCTAGATTTTTTGGATAAGTTGAAATCGGTGCATACAGCCCTGCCGCTAATTACCTTTCTTGTATGTCTTTTCACATTTCATAATCTGCAGCGCAAGGAGGATATTCGCAGATTATTCTTGTGGTGTGCCGTGAGTTGGGGCGTATACGCCGTATTTTCCGTTGAGCTTTTAAGTTTGGTCAATGGAGTAACATCTATTAATCTGACAGCCATCTGGCTTGTCCCCCTGCTGCTCCTTGTTTTTTTTCTGTATCGCCTTATGCGAAAAGGCCATAGATTTTCCATGCCTCGCTTTGAAAAACCTCAAAGTTGGGCGGAAATCGGCCTTTGGTTTGGAATTGGTGTAGTTCTTTTTCTTACCGCTCTAGTCGCCTGGAAATCTCCTCCACAGACATGGGATTCGCTCAACTACCATATGAGTCGCGTGGCACATTGGGCACAACAAAGTGCGCTACGCCACTATCCTACTGGAATCGAAGTCCAAAACAATATGGCTCCGGGCGCTGAAATTTTGGTTTTGCAAACCTATGTGTTAAGCGCCTCGGATGATTGGGTCAATTTCATCCAATGGTTTGCGATGTTAGCAAGCACGATTGGTGTTACGTGGCTTGCGGCTCAATTAGGGGTTGGTCGATTAGGACAGGTATTAGCTGCAGTTTTTACAGTATCTATTCCGATTGGAATTGCTGAAGCCACGAGCACGATGACGGATTACGTGGTCGCTTTTTGGCTTGTCTGTGTTGCCGCAGAAGGCCTATGTGTAATTCGAGATGAAGTGTCTAATATTGGACTATTGATGTTGGCATCTTCATCAGGATTGGCAATACTCACCAAACCAACGGCCTATGCTTTTTTGTTACCCTTTGCGATCTTAGTTGGATGGCATCTGATTCGTAACCTGCCCTATGGCCCAGTTGTGCGGTATGCAGTCATGGGATTTATAATCGCTCTTCTCCTGAACCTTGGCCATTTCTCCCGAAATACAGAGATTTATGGGAATCCCATAGGTCCGGACGATCGATTTGATCAGCACGCCAATCAACTTCTCAGCCTACGCGGAATGGTCTCAAACTTCGTGCGCAACACGGCCATGCATCTACAAACACCCTCACCACACGTTAACAAGGCGATTGCATTGGGCGTTCAATGGCTGCATGAGGGGCTGGATTTGGATGTCAACGATGTCAGGACGACAGCCGCGGGAAGGTTCAAAGTAACCGTTCCAAGGATGAATGAGAATTCTGCAGGGAATCCACTGCATGCCTTTCTAATTCTGGTGGTATTTGGAGTAATCCTGTGGCGTAGGAAGTCGCTGAATTCGCGTTTAATTGAATTTGCTGGCACACTTTTCGCCTCAGCGTTAGTCTTTAGCTTCCTATTTAAATGGCTCATATTTGGCACCAGACTTCAACTCCCATTTTTTGTGCTCTCTGCCCCGTTGGTTGGGGGGATAATTGGATGTGATAGTAAAAAAAGGTTTGCCCCTGTTATTGGTTTCATCCTTCTGGTTGCCAGCCTACCCTGGTTGTTGAGTATAGATTCACGACCGATCATCCCAAGCGAAGGTCGAACGCTGGTAGACAGTATTTTTGAAGAGTCGCGGATGAATCTCTTATTTGCAAATGGGAATTACCTCTTAGAACCCGCGCGCGATATGATAATCAGAATTTCAGAGGCGGAATGCCTGGAAATCGGACTAATGCTCGCTGGGAACAGCTTGGAATATCCATTCTGGACGCTGTTGGGAGCTCCGCAGGACGATTTGCATCTTGAGTGGATCGTCAAGGGGACATACTCTTCTGTTCTCGCGCGCGAAGATTTTGCACCATGTGCAATCATTTGCGAAAATTGTTCCTTTGCTGATCAGACATTTCGCGGTCTAACATTGGCACATAAGCGCGCCCCATACAGTTTATATTTGAGGGAGTAAGGATGGTAATAGAGAATGAGTGGGCATAACTCTTGCCTTGATATTGAGGGCTGAGGGGGGGTCGATGTGATTTGGGAAAAATTGTCGCGTCCTTGGCAAATTTGTGTTGAACAAGCATGGGAAGCCTATTGTGCTGGCTCGACCCCGATTGGGGCTGTTGTAACCGATTCTGATGGAAATGTCCTTTCGGTTGGAAGAAATCGAATTTACGAAAATTCAAGCTCGATAATCGAACACCTTTTTGGAATGCCTCTCGCTCATGCTGAAATGAATGCCTTTTTATCTTTGGACTATTCCGGAGAATTTAACCCTCAATCTGCTATCCTGTACACGACATCTGAACCTTGCCCTTTGTGTATTGGCGGGTTTTTTATGGCGGGATTTGGTGAGCTGCGCTACGCCTCGCGTGATCCATGGTACGGCAGTGTGCAAAACCTCCAGGGCAATCCCTTCCACCGATTGAAAGAAGCGAGGGTGGTTGGCCCCCAGGATCCTAATTTTGAGCATCTCATCATATCCTGGTTGCTTGAATACAAGCTAAGCATTACAGCTGCAAACCTAAAACATGTGCTCGAAACCTGGAAGTCTGCTTTTCCTGTGGCCTATGAGGATGGGATGCGTGTGTTTCAACAGGGCATGTTGCAATCCTTAAGACAGGAGAACGTATCAGCGCAAGAATTTATGGATCAATTTGAAGGCATTCTCACCTCGATGTGAATAAGTGATAGTGCTTTGTTTTTCAACCTCCTTCGCTGGCGCGTAATTACTATATATCGTAAATTGAAAGTCTAATGAGCTACAGGTGCGTTTGCAAAGAGCACCTACTTAGCTCCATCCACGATGATACTTAGGCCCAGGTGGAGGTTTACTATGTCAAAAAAAAACCCTGAAGTTGAACGATTGATTCGCATTCGCGATAAGCAATTGCAAGCTAGAGATCCTCAGAAGAAAATCAGTAAGACACAGCATAATATTTCAAAGCGATACCGCAGATCGCACAAGCCTGTGACTGCAAAAGGTGTTTTCTCTGACATTCCCAAAAAGTGGATGGGGTTTGTGATCGGGTTGTTCCTGGGATTCTTTGTTCTAATACTACTGCCATCTTTCGTTGATTCATCCTCGACGGATTTGATTGGATTTGGGGTGATGGCAGTTTTGGGATTATTGGGGCTATTCATTGGCCAAGCTGCAGATGCAAAATCTGAACTGGAAGACTTGATACGATAGTTCAACGGTTTCTGGTTAAACCTTTTAGATATCCTTAACGACCAAGCCCTCCTTGACACTTGAGATATCCACTGGTTACGATCAACATCAAACTAAGAAGTTGAACGCAAAGCTAAAACTTTCATCCGATTATTGCGTAAAGATAGATGAGTGCACTGAAAAAACCCTCAAAGCGAGCGGAGGAGTATATGTGGAGGATGCGGGCGTAGCGCGCCCCCACCACATGGTCCGGCCCTCTTCTTGCGATTGACCTTTTTTCAGTGGCGTCATAGATAAAAATGCTATCAGGAGGTTAAGATGAAGAGGCTAGGATTTCTTGGATTTGGCCTGCTGCTTATGACAGTGATGAGCATGGCTTGTAGTTTGCCGGTGCTGGTGGTCGGAGGGAGGGAAATCGTTCGTGGTTCAGGTGAGATTGTTGAAACCTCGCGTGATGTAAGTGGCTTCTCAAGATTTGTTTTTGCGGGTCAGGGAAATGTTTTTATCGAGCAGGGTTTTGAAGAAGGGTTGCGCATCGAAGCTGAGGATAATTTAATTGAGTACTTAGATATTGATGTTAGGGGAGATACTCTGACGATTGGTGTAAAAGAGAGAGTGACTCTACGACCAAGCGAGCCAATTAATTTCTACCTAGAAGTGAAGGAGTTGGATCGCATAACACTTTCAGGTAGTGGAACCGTTCAAGCACATGAGTTCGAAGTCGAGGACCTTGAGCTCAGGTTGAGTGGATCTGGGGATATAGATGTGGGCTTTCTCGACGCAGTCTCACTGGACGTGACCCTCTCCGGTTCTGGCAATATCGATCTCACTGGTTTTCTTGAAAACCAAGACGTAACCATCAGCGGATCTGGTGATTACAACAGTGAAGATCTCGAAAGTTCGAACACGGAGGTGCTCATCAGTGGTAGTGGATCCGTAAAAGTTCGTGTTGAGGATCAATTGGCTATATTGATAAGCGGTAGTGGAAATGTCACCTATTATGGAAGCCCAACGATTGATCAAACGATAACCGGGTCAGGGAGTATAAGGAAGCTTGGCGAGTAGGTATTTATGTTCAACCTCCCGGAGGTTGGCTGGCCGAAGGTCGGCTTAAGCCTCCGGGAGGATACTAAGCAATTGCTCGGCCCGCACACTTATCACACATCCTTCATTTAGGCGCAATGAAATTACGCGCCCACAATTCAACCCGTTCGGTGTATGGGCAACCGGCTCGGGAAATTCCCGCCGGGAAATTCCCGC
>JAGLGG010000293.1 GCA_023144145.1 Anaerolineales bacterium
GGATATTTCGGTCAATATTTTTTACCGCTGTAATATAGATTGAGTGAGGTTACCCTCAATGAAACCTAGAGAACGTGTTTTTGCAGCATTAGCTCATGAAATCCCCGATCGCATCCCGCGCTTTGAAATTTGGATCGACGCATTTATTGAGGAATTGGGAGGTGAGGATGAAGCCAGCGCGTATGTGAATATGGGCCAGGATTGTGTTCTATTGCCGCGCACATTTCCTGAGGATAGTGTCGCTTGGAAAACAGGTGTTGATGAACTCGGTCGATTATGGAAAGATGGATTTTATGTCGGGGGAGTGGTCGATTCCCACGAGAGCTTGGAAAAATATTCCCCCTCTGAAGAATACGCAAAAGAATTTTTTGATCCGGCTTATGTAAATCAAGTTCGAGAACGTTATCCTGACCACTGCCACATTTTTGGAACGCATGTAGGCCCATTTAATGCAGCTTATATGGCGATGGGATTTGAATCATTCTTTACTAAACTAGTAGATGACCCAGCTTTTGTCCACAAACTCTTAGAACATCGTACGCGCTGGTGCCTGGCGATGTTTCAAGAGGCAATCCAACTTGGGGCAGAGGTAATTGTGATGGGCGAGGATAGCGCCCATAACCAGGGTCCTATGATCTCACCCAAGATGTGGGAAGAACATATTCTTCAGTACCATCGCCAGATTGTGGATGAGCTTGATGTCCCAGTGATCTGGCACAGCGATGGTGATATCCGCAAGCTGCTCCCCTTTGCAGTACAGGCCGGCTTCATTGGAGTTCATGGACTTGATCCGATATCTGGGATCGAATTACATAAAGTAAAAGCCGAGTTTGGTCATGAATTAGTGTTGATCGGGAATGTTGACAGCCGAGTTTTATGCGGAACAGATTTGGATGAGGTGCGCAAAGAAGTTGATCGTTGTGTTTCGCAAAGTGCTCCAGGGGACGGGTATATGATCGCGAGCTGTAACAGCATATTTGATGGAATGAATTTAGAAGCAGTTGCAGAAATGTTCAAGTATCAAAGCGAGGTGGGATTCTACTAACGAAACAGATAATGGAATTCAAAGCTCTCTTTGCGCTCTATCATGGAATCAATTTAGCTCTACAGAAAGTTCATTTACATGAAATCTCAATTAAACACACACCCTGGCGGCATGAATTCGACGCCAGGGTGAAATCGTGAAAGCAGTAGAGGGGTTTATGCCCCACTTTTATTTAGCTAATTGTGCGAACAAGTTCAGGTAATCTCGTAAATGTCGCGTAATAAGGTAATTCTTACGGACATGTTCGCGGCCAGCTTGGCCCATTTCATTGTTCAGCTGAGGGTTTTGCAATAATTCAAGAGTTTTTTCCGCGCAGCCGTCTATTGAGTCAACCAGAAATCCCGTCTTGCCATCGATTACTTGGAGTGGGATTCCGCCTACATTACCCCCAATTACACCTTTACCTTTCCAAAGCGCTTCGGTCACTACCAATCCGAATCCCTCTCGGGTAGATTTCTGAATTAAGACATCCGAGGCTGTTTGGAAGCAACCTACTTCGTAAGCGCCAATGCCATGGAAATTATGCAATATATATATATCATGATCTTCGCCAGCACGGCGGGAGGTTTTATCTAAGAAATACCAGCCTTCCGGATCATCTGTGGCCATGGAACCGACCAGCGCCAATTGAACTTCAGGCACCTGAGCTTTTACCATTTTATACGCGTCAATTACGCCAAGAGGGTCTTTCCAGGGATCGAAGCGGCTGACCTGGGTGATGAGCGGACGTTGAAGATCAATCCCAAAACCTGCGAGAACGCTCTGTGCTTCGTTCAAGGGTATATCGACATTCTTTGGTGAAAGGGGATCGATCGTGGGAGGCACAATTGCCAGCGGATCGAAATGGACACCGGGGCCGACATACTGCTCCATAGTGAAAATTCCGGCGTCGTGCATGTTGATATAAGGAGTGTAGAAATCCCAGAACTCTGGGTTGGGGTGAGAGGTGTCGATGTGGCAACGCCAAATCCAGTGCTTTCCACCTTCTCGACCATGGAAGTGCAACAAGCCTGCTGGTTGAGGATCGTGTACAACAATGAAATCATACTCGCCTTCAAATAATTGAGCATTCTTCTTGTTGTAATTTTTCCAGATCTCCTTCATTTCTGCAGAAAAATCCAGAGCCATTCCTTGCAAACCATTATGACTGGCTTTGGTCACATTGAAGAATTCATCCGTCCCCTCGATCACTTGCCATTCAGCATGAAGGCCCACATCACGCATTAGAGGAACAAGAGCAACCAGAATTTCGGCTACACCCCCGCCAAAGGCAGTTGCATTGATGTGCACAACACGAGCATCCTTCACCTGCTCTGCAATTTGCAGGATCTCCTGTGTGACATCACTGCCTACAATAGGTTCGTAATCAGCTAACTTTTTAGCGCCGAGGGCGACCTGCTCTAGCATTTCACGTACCTCCTAATGAACAAATGGACATTGACACTGGAAACAAGTGCCTGCATAAGCATAACCTATACAGTAGATGATTACAAAATTCTTTATAAATGGGTAGCCAAGTGGATTGCCAAACCAAGTACGATGCCCCAAATAGCTTGAGCATTATGAATTCAAATCTTCCAACAAAGTCTTTTCCTAAGTTAAGCCATAAGCTGCAAATTTCGCACACCGAGCGAAGTATATTTCCCGTCAGATAGGTGTCAGACTCGCCGCACCTCGTCGTGTTAGAATCATTTCGGTATTTAGATATTTAATAAAGGAGGGGTTAAAAACAGCAAAGTGACATCGAACATTGACGATGTGTTTCCCCCAAAGAATCAAAATTCATCCCCTGATGAAGTCACCGACACCTGGCATACGCTGGAAGCTAAGGACATTGCGCAGTTACTGGAGATTCAGCCTTCAGAGGGTTTAAGCTCGAGTGAAGCTCAAAAACGGCTGCAAAAAACTGGTCCTAATGAGCTGAAAGAAGCGCCGCGTGCTGGTTTCCTGCAGATGGTGCTCGACCAATTCAATAACTTCATTGTAATCATTCTAATACTGGCCTCCATCGTCTCCGCCTTTCTTGGAGATTATGTCGAAGCGATTGCGATTCTCGCAATCGTAGTGTTGAACGCCATTCTTGGTGTTGTCCAAGAACAACGAGCCGAAGAAGCTTTGGCAGCATTGCGACGTCTCGCTGCGCCAGAGGCGGATGTTATTCGAGATGGGCACAGGGTCACGATTCCGGCTAGAGAGCTTGTGCCTGGAGATATGGTGATTCTTGAATCTGGGAATTACGTTCCCGCTGATATGCGGCTTTTAGAGACGGCTAACCTACGTATCGAGGAAGCTTCTCTTACAGGCGAGTCCGAAGCTGTCGAGAAGGATGCAAACATTGTTCTTCGCCAGGATGTGCCGTTAGGGGATCGACGGAATACGGCCTTCAGCGGCACTTTGGTGGCATATGGACGTGGCCGGGGCATCACTGTGAGTACGGGGATGAACACTCAAATTGGCATGATTGCCGCGATGCTGCAGTCCGTCAAGGAGGAGGAAACTCCCCTACAGCGTAGATTGGACCAATTAGGAAAGACTCTTGGTTTGGCAGCGTTAGCAATTAGTGGCCTGGTATTCATCGCGGGGTGGATCCAAAATTTCGAACCGAGCGAGATGTTCCTTGTTGCAGTCAGTCTTGCAGTCGCGGCAGTGCCAGAAGGGCTTCCCGCAGTCGTGACGATTACGTTGGCAATTGGGATGCGCGAGATGATCAACCGTCATGCCTTGATCCGTAAGCTTGCCTCGGTTGAAACACTTGGATCAACGACGGTCATCTGCTCGGATAAAACAGGGACGTTGACGCAGAACCAGATGACTGTGGCGCAGCTGTGGGTTGATGGAGTTAACTTCAACGTTAGTGCGAAGAGTGGTTCTACCAAGGCGATTTATAAAGTGGAAGGAAAAGAAGTCGACTTGACCGACTATCCTGCCTCTACTACCGCTTTGTGGGTGGCAGCATTGGTCAATGACGCTGAGTTGGAGGTTGAGGCAGTTCCTGGCAGTGATGTCCGGATGCGTGCGGTTGGTGATCCGACTGAGGCTGCACTCGTCATTGCAGCCGCGATGGCGGGTGCCCTAAGACCGGAATTAGAACAAGCCTATCCGCGAATTCACGAAATCCCTTTTGATTCCAGCCGCAAACGAATGACAACCATTCACAAGATCCGTCAGCCACGGCCTGAAGATGCGAGTCCATTTTATGACGAATCCTTAAAGGAGTGGGAAGTTGCAGGAACCAAAGGTGCTCCAGATGTGATCCTTGATCTCTGTTCACACTATCAATGCATAGATGATACGCGCAAACCCCTTTCTCCAGAGATGAGAGAGCGTATCCTCGAATCGAACGACGAGATGTCACAACATGCTCTCAGGGTCCTTGCGGTCGCCTATCGAGTTGAAGAAAAAGAGTTCGAGGATGAAAACCCCGAGCAAGTAGAACGTCAGTTGATCTTTGTAGGTTTGATCGGCATGATCGATCCAGCCAGACCGGAAGTTAAGTCGGCGATCGAAATTGCTCGCGGTGCAGGAATCCGAACAATTATGATTACGGGCGATTACTCCAACACCGCACGCGCAATCGCCGAGCAGATCGGCTTAATGGAACCCGGCCATCAGGTGCTGACGGGTAGTGATCTGGAAAAAATGAGCGATGCCCAACTGCGAGATCGGGTTGGAACGACGGATGTTTATGCACGCGTATCGCCACAACATAAGGTCCGGATTGTTGATGCCTTAAAGAGCAACGACCATGTGGTGGCCATGACTGGGGATGGTGTGAATGATGCTCCTGCACTCAAGCGAGCCGATATTGGCGTGGCAATGGGAATTACAGGGACGGATGTGGCCAAAGAGACCGCCGATATGGTCCTCACCGATGATAACTACGCCAGCATCGTCACCGCGGTTGAACAGGGACGCGTTATTTATTCAAATATCCGCAAGTTTGTGTACTATCTGCTTTCATGCAATGTGGCTGAGATAGTTGTTATTTTCACTGCAATCATGGCAGGTCTCCCTTCACCACTAACTGCGATTCAACTCCTGTGGTTGAACCTGGTGACGGATGGCGCGCCGGCATTAGCACTGGGCGCGGAGAAGGGGGATCCAGACACAATGCTTCAAAAACCCCGGCCTCCCAAAGAGCCCATTATCAATCGTCTGATGCAAACGCGAATATTAATCCAAACGATTGCGATCGCAGGAGTTACTTTATCTGCATATTTAATCGGACGGAGCTTGTATCCGGGGGAACAAGCTATTTCAGCGACAATGGCGTTCACAACGCTCTCCTTCTCAGAGTTGGTAAGAGCATTTACCTCGCGTTCGGAACGTTATCCGGTTTTGCGCATAGGCTTGCTGGGAAATAAATGGATGTTCTATGCGGTTATCTCATCCCTGGTGCTGCTGCTTCTGACTATTTATGTTCCATTTCTCCAACCCATTTTCGATACGGTCCCACTTAGCTGGGAGCATTGGCGCATCATTTTGCCGCTTTTATTCGTGCCTGCAATTGTCGCAGAAATTTCAAAAGCGCTGATGTCAAGAGGACCTGGTGCAAAGATGGTTGGCTGAGTAGGGTAGTAAGCTTTGATGCGGCGAGATGGTGGTAATTGGTTTTAGCTCCCTCCGCGCTAATCAACACCAGTCAATTTGATTCGCCATTCTAGGGGATGGATAACCCACCATTCGCTCTAAGGTATACTCCAAATCCAACTCTCGTACTCTAGAAAGTTATGAGAAATCGAGTTTTATCTGAGGTCCATGTGCTTAATTCAGTTTCCTCACCCATATTAGAACAGGCAAGAATTAAAGCAATATTTCGACGACATCGATGGCGATATGTCCGACTGCTTACATTTTATGGACGACTGGCCATAGGTGTCCTGTTCTGGGACATATTCCTGCGGCGTCTAGGGATGAGGTCACTGGCAAGAAGAACTGCCGGCAGTCGTTATGGCCGCGCCGCACGTCGTTTTAGAGAACTCGCAGTACGACTGGGCGGCATTTGGATCAAGGTGGGCCAATTTCTATCAGCAAGGGTTGATGTCCTTCCCAAAACGATAATCGATGAATTGTCCGGCCTGCAAGATGAAGTGCCGGCGGAGAGCTCGGACAGTATGCTTTCCATCTTGTCGGAGGAGTTTGAGGGCGGGTGGGAGGAATGTTTTAGTTGGTTTGACCCGGAGCCTTTGGCCTCAGCTTCCTTGGGTCAGGTTCATCGAGCACGGTTGCACAGTGGGGAAGATGTCGTTGTGAAAGTTCAACGCCCGCAGATCGACGAATTAATTATGGTGGATTTGACAGCTTTGGAGATTGTTATTGGTTGGCTGAAACGAGTAAAAGCGATCGCTCGCCGTGTCGATCTTGACGCATTAGTGGCTGAATTCAGCCGGACGGTTTGGGAAGAAATCGATTATTTGGCCGAAGCAGACAACGCGCGGCGATTTGGGGAGATGTATGCAGATGATGCTCTTATACGAATCCCGAAAGTCTACGGCGATGCCACCACCAAAAGAGCGCTAACACTTGAAGATGTGTATTTCATAAAGATCACCGATTATGAGGCAATTGAAGAAGCTGGTGTGGATTTATCAGATGTTGCGCATCGTCTATTCAAAACTTACCTGCACCAGATATTTGAGGTGGGTTTTTTTCATGCCGATCCCCATCCTGGAAACCTGTTTGTTGAGCCTCTCGAGGGTCAGGAATGGAGGCTGGTGTTCGTCGATTTTGGGATGGTGGGTCATTTGAAGCCACAGGCGAAGGACGGTTTGAGAGATCTGGCAATTGCAGTTGCCACAAAAGATGCGGATAGACTCGTGAGCGCATATCAATCACTGGGTATGATCCTCCCAGGAGCGAATCTCGACCGGATTCGTGAAGCGGAAGCGATGATGTTTGACCGGTTTTGGGGAATGAGCATGCAGGACTTGACCTCAATTGATATGAGAGAGATGCACAATTTCGCCAGAGAATACCGTGACCTGCTTTATGAGATGCCTTTCCAACTTCCTTCGGATCTGATATTTCTTGGGCGTTGTGTCGCGATCCTTTCCGGAATGTGCACGGGCCTTAATCCTGAATTCAACTTGTTTAAGGGTCTATTACCTTACGCGACGAGTATTCTCGGGGAAGGGGGGGAGGTTATGGAAGAAGTAGTCGATTGGATCAAAAAACTGGCGTTGTTGATCGCAGCACTCCCTGGCCGGATTGATTCTGTCCTCGGAAAGTTGGAGACAGGTGATCTGGTGGTTACCGCAAAGCCATCACCTGGTTTTGAGCGACGATTAAAAACTCTCACGCGTGCAGTGAATCGTTTGGTCGCGGCGGTTGTTTTCCTCGGATTACTCCTCAGTGGAACACTTTTATATCTTGGCGACAATGTGATTCTTGGTGGAGTTTTTCTGGGTTTTTCCATCCTTTCCCTTGCCTTTTTGTTCAGGCGATGAATTTTCTATTGTTAATATTGATTTCACTGAACAGAGGTTAATCACAAGAAGAGGACTGGTATATTTGTGGATGCGGGTAGTTTTTTCAATGCACTCAATATCAAAAACGCCCACATTTCGTGGGCGATTTTGATTGTAAGAAACGGGCTTAATCTTGGATGGTGTATGTCGAAAGGATTTCCAGGATGGTAAGCTTCGCACCTAGGAGATAATCTTCAAAGGTCCCATTTTCATCCGGCCTTGCGCCATATTCAATCCGAGTGCCATCGTCGAGATGTATAACCATCGTTTCGTTATGTTCGGGGAGTGTTTCGTCCGCTCCTATGAATTCGAATCCATCGGCGATGTAGGTTTTTCCAGCGATGAAGACCTCTTCAGTTTTGTCGATCATTTCACCAACCCCGACACCTGTCCTTCCACAAATGCTATATAGAAATTGCTGATTTGGCGGCGCAGAAATTTGTATGTAGCCATAACCGATTTTGGCGCCAACACACAGCCTATCGGAGTATTCTTCTGATAATTGTGCCATGTACTCTTCATTCGTCATCCCTTCCGGCAAATCTTCAGCTGGAAAGCCTTGTACACCGGTCTCCGTGATGATGCCATCAGAGGGATAGAGAAACTCATATCCATAATTATCATTGGTGTAGGTGATCCATTCTCCATAGGGGTCAATTTCCTCGCCATCGACCTCGATTCGGTTAACCTGGAGCTGGCATCCGAAGGAGTCGGGCACGCCGCATATGAGTTGTCCCGAAACCCGGATGATTTGATCCGTATCCCGCAGAGCTTCCAGCTCATCCTTATAAATAGGGAAACCGGTTTCTGCAATAAACGAACTTATTCCATAAGGAACAGGGAATTCTCCTTCCAGAACGAAGTAATCATCGAATTGCGAACCAATTTCATGGCTAAATATCTTTCCTTCAAATCCATCAATTGGTTCGGGTTCCGTAATTTCCGTTCCGACACGTACTTTGGTGACAAGAAATTGGCAGCCCCCATAATCGATCAGATCACAGCGAATGTTCCCCCAGAAGTGGGCGTACTTCCCGGGTTCTTCCTTATCACGGAGTTCGACAATCTTGTTCTCAAGGGCTTCATCCGCACCCTCGA
>JAGLGG010000294.1 GCA_023144145.1 Anaerolineales bacterium
GGGTAAGAGAAAAAGCCGATATTGATTTTGACGTAGAAGGTAACCCTATCCTTGCTATTGGTTTTACACAGGATATAACCGAGCACAAGCAGGTGGAGCGGGAACTCTATCACCGCACAGAGGACTTGAAGCTGATTAATACTATCAACACAGCTATCAACCACGGCGAGAGTCTCCCAGAGATCATTCAAATGCTCACCGAGGAGACCAAGCGCGTTTTCGACGTTCAATCCACCACCGTCTATATGGTTAGCGAGGATCAGAAGTATTTGGAGATGCAAAACATTTCCATTACGCCGGCTCTGGTGAAGCGAGTCGAAAAACTTATCGGGGCGCGCATCCCAGAAATTCGAATCCCCTTGAAGGAAGGTGGCTTGTCTCAGAAATTATTACTGGGCGATGGACCACGTCTCATCAACGATTCGAAGATCGTCCAAGAATGGCTGCTTGAATTCGCGCAAACCACCCACCTTTCCGATAAATTGCGGGGCGTAATTCGTAAATTAATTCCACAAATTTACGAACTCATAGGTATTCGGTCCCTTGTAACCATCCCCCTGGTATCGGCGGGAGAGCCGATCGGCCTGATGGATTTCGCCCGGGGCGCGCCATTTACGGAGGAGGACACAAAGCGAGTTGCCTTCATTGCCGAGCAGTTGACGGCAGCCATTTCGCGATTACAGGCGAAGCAAGCTCTCCTAGAAAGTGAACATCTGCTTAGAGAATCGCAAAAAGTTGCCGGGCTCGGTTCTTATGTTCTGGATATTCCCAGTGGTATTTGGAAAAATTCCTCAGTCCTGGATGAAACATTCGGTATTGATAAAAAATATAGAAGGGATGTTCAAGGCTGGCTGGGGATTGTTGCTCCGGAAGACCGGGCTATGATGCAAGATTATTTTGTCACTAATGTGTTGACAAATCATGAATCCTTCAATAAAGAATACCGCATTCAAAGGATTAATGATCAGCAGGAACGCTGGGTGCACGGTCTGGGTGAACTGGAATTTAACGATGATGGAAAGCCCATAAAAATGTTCGGAACAATCCAGGACATCACCGAGCGCAGCGAAGCGCAGGATGCACTTCGGGATAGCGAAACTAGATATCGGTCCCTTTTTGAAAACATGCTAAATGGATTAATATACTGCAAACTCATCCTGGACAAAGATGGGGATGTTGCAGACGTTGAATTATTAGAGGTAAACGAGGTTTTCGAAACCACAACGGGAATTTCGCGAGATCAAGTCGCGGGGATGAAGTTGAGTGAAGTCGTCCCGGGTTTACGCGAGGCCAATCCAGAATTATTCGAGAAGTATGCCAACGCCGTATTAGCTGGGGAAAGTGTTGAACTTGAGGAGTATATCGGCCCTCTGGATCAATGGGTCCATGTGATGGTGTTCAGTCCAGAGGAAGGCTATGCAGTGGCAATATTTGAAGACATTTCAGAGCGAAAGCGAGCGGAGGGAGAACTCAAGCAAAATGCGGAACGATTGAAGACGCTGCGAGATATCGATCACGCTATTCTGTCTGCTAGATCGCCAATAGAAATTGCCCAATCAACCATTAATCAGCTCAAAGAATTGATCGGGGCAACTCGGATCAGCGTCGTGATCTTCGAAATTGCTGATGAAGTGAGCATTTTGGCGACAGTGAGCACCGGCATTACCGCGGGAATTAGCCCTGGAATGAAAATCCCCAGGGAAGATTTTGTGTTTGGTGAGAAACTGCTGCGTGGAGAAATACACATCGTCGACGATATTGAAGACCTACCGCAGCCCTCTCCAGTAGATCTGATGATACTCTCCGAGGGTGTGCGATCCTATATCAATTTGCCTTTGATGATCCAAGATGAATTGATCGGTTCGATCAATATTGGATATGATCTCCGAGAGTCGTTCGCCGAAGAGGAGATTGAAATCGCGGCCGAGGTCGCCAACTCCTTGGCCATTGCCATCAATCAGGCCAATTTATTCGACCAAGTACAGGTAGGCCGGGATCGGCTTCAGAAACTTTCGCGTCGTCTGGTCGAGGCTCAAGAGGCTGAGAGGCGATATATCGCCCAAGAACTCCATGATGAAATCGGACAGCTCCTCACTGGGCTTAAGCTCACAATCCAGATGAGCAAAGAGCTTCTGAGCGAGGAAGGGAAAAAAGAATTCGAGCAAGCGGATGAATTGTTGGAAGAGCTATTGAGACAAGTGCGGGACCTATCCCTCGATCTACGACCCTCGATGCTGGATGATCTTGGTTTATTGCCTGCCCTCCTTTGGCAAATCGAACGGTATGAAGGACAAACCGGGATCAATGTAGATTTCAAACACTCAGGCCTTACGGATGAGCGTTTCATCCCGGAACTCGAGACGACTGCATACCGTATCGTTCAAGAAGCGCTAACAAACGTTGCCCGTCACTCCAACGCCGAAGAGGTGAAAGTGATAGCAGAAGTCGCGCATAATATACTAACTCTTCAAGTTTCCGATGAGGGCGTAGGCTTTGATATTTCACAATCATCTGACATTCAAACTTCTCTTGGTTTAATCGGGATGCGTGAACGAGCGATCATGCTCGGCGGCAGCTTTGAAATCGAATCTGAGGCTGGCAAAGGCACTATGCTTATAGCAGAATTGCCGGTAGATGGGAGACTAGAGAGAAGACGAGGTGAGAGGGGGAAATGACCACCATCGTATTAGCCGACGATCACAATGTCGT
>JAGLGG010000295.1 GCA_023144145.1 Anaerolineales bacterium
ACCGCCTGTACCAAATCGAACCTATGCCTGTGCGCCATTTGATGATAGCGGGTCTCTATTTCATAATACTCATCACTATCGACTTTGACGCCGTGTCGGGTAGCAATCTCTCCTGGAGAAATAGCAAACATGTTAGGAAAATGGGTTTCGTCTGGGAGGATGAAATTCAATACGGATACCTCAATCGGGATCTTGCGCGAGATCTTATTCCCCGAGAGAATCTGAACCTCCCCTGTGTAGAGTCCCTCGGGTGTATCTCGAGGGATCCACAAGTCAACCCAAATCCCCTGGTTGCTGTTCGCCGGAATGTCAAATGGTGCTCCACCAAGTTCCTGGTCAACCGAAAGAGGGATTAACGCATCTGGAATCCACCCCATATAATCAGATGATGGTTTCGCAGCTTGCGACCAAGCAGAACCACCCCGGCTTGGATCCGCTATCTTGATATAGTGCTCCAAAAATAACTCGATGTGCACCCCACGATAATCATAGGGGTCGCTTGAGCCAGCTCTCGAATTCGGGATGGAATAGGAGCCTCTAGATAGGTCTGTGATAAAGACATCTATGTCCTCCGCTCCTGCGGCGGCTGACTCAAGGATCAATTGGAAAGCAACGATCTCGTTTCGAGCTCCGAAGAGGGCAATTTTCACCCCATCCCAAACCGGATTGTCTGAACTAGTTGCAAGGGGATGGTTTAAGTCTTCTCGTTTAACTTTCTCCCCATCATCCACCGCCCATACCCGAGCTATTCCAGGTTCTTCTTCCGTAGCTTCGAGCGAAATCAGGGTGGGCGTGAGTGTTGGCCTGGCTTCGACTGTCGAGGAGCCCCCGGCAAAGGAAATGAGCATAAACACGAGGGTGAAGACCTTCGTGCCCAGGGATATCATCTCACGTTGAAAATACTTATTAAACATATGTGGGTGAGTCAACCTCAACTGATTTTTTCTTCATTCATATCTCATCATAATCCAATACACATCCAATAATTCACCGCACCCACAGAGACATTTGTACTATTACTCTGAAGCCCGAACGCTAATCGAATTTTCAACCCGGAGCTGCCCATGGTCTTTACCCTACCACAATGAGCATACAAGCTCAGCTTTCAATTACCTGACGATAAATGTTATATGGTGCGTATAAACATCCAAGCAGAGTCACTGTCGAGACAAGAAACTATTCATTGTATCGGTCTCTCTCGAACTCTATTGCATTACATCAGCGTTGATGAATACTTGTCCAAAGAAAATGATATGGAAGCTTGTGTTCGAGTGTGGGTTTGATGAATTCTCATGATAGAATCTCTTGCTATTGTTATTATTTTTCATGCGGGTTCACCAAATCTCATTAACCCAAATTACATGTGACTATCCTAAAAAAACCAATTCACCCCATTGCATTTGCGGTATTTCCGATATTGACGCTCCTGGCCAACAACATTCGCGAGGTGGATGCCCGGGTTGCCATCAGACCGGCTATAGTATCTGTTGTGTTTGTGTTCTTACTGCTGGGGTTGATTGCGTCACGAACTAAAAACACTCAGAAATCCGCTCTTATTATTTCCTTATTCGTCATCCTTTTTTTCTCTTACGGTCATATCTATCAATTAGTGAAAAATGTTGAGGTCTATAAATTTGTTATTGGCCGGCATCGATATCTATTTCCCCTCTTCTGCCTGATATTTTTGACGGGCACTTGGTTTGTCCTTCGAAAATTAAAGAATGCGGGAGAATTTACTCAAGCTCTAAATATCATTGGAGTTGGTCTGCTTATCTATCCGACTGTATTTTTGATTAATTTCTCCTTTCGAACCCAATCTGGGCTTAGAAAAGCGTCAGACGCCAATTTTGTAGGTCAGTCCCTAAAAATTCCCGAATCTGGAGAAGCGCCAGATATTTATTACATCGTATTGGATACCTACACCCGCGCCGATGCCCTCCAAAGGGACTTTGACTTTGACAATTCTACATTCTTAAATGAGCTTAGAGCACTAGGATTTTACGTGGCTGATTGCAGTCGAAGTAATTACACCTTCACCGAAGGATCAATAACTGCAGCCCTCAATTTGAATTATGTTCCTCAACTTGAGGAGACTTTGTCCACCCTAGGATTGCAGTCAGCTGATCTTTGGATACTAATGAAACAAAGTTTGGTTCGGAGACAATTGGAGGAAATCGGTTATTCAACCGTTGCATTTGAAACCGGATATGAGTGGAGCACTATCACGGATGCGGATATATATCTGGCAGCGTCTAAAATTCCGATCAACTTTCAGCGAACATTAGACCCCTTCGAATCGATGCTGATTGATAGCACTGCTGCAATAATTCTTCCCCACGGGAAATTACAACTCACCACGATGCTAAACAGTCTTAGGAGTGATGAAACTTACCCTTCTGGGTTCCCTTATTCAGGTTATGTGGAAAGGCAGCTATTTACCCTAGATCAACTTCCTAAAATAGCTGACATTCCTGAGCCAACTTTTACATTCGCTCACATCCTCATCCCTCATGTCCC
>JAGLGG010000296.1 GCA_023144145.1 Anaerolineales bacterium
GAAAAACCCACAGCAATCATCACATTCACCAAACCTGGCCCCAAAACGGCTATCATAAAAATGGCAAGCAGAACGGTGGGGAAAGCCCAACTGATATCGACCAATCCACATATAAGATAGTCAAATCTACCACCGAAGTAGCCAGCCATTAGGCCAAGAACAATGCCAACTATTCCCGATATTACCGTGGCAATGATTCCAACCTGTAAGGACACCCGCGAACCATGAATGACACGGCTAAGCATATCGCGGCCAAATTCATCTGTACCCAAGGGAAATTCTCTACTTGGTGGGAATAATCCCTTTCGCAGATCCTGATCATCAATCCCTTGAGGCGCAACAATATCCGCCGTTAATGCAAGAAACATCAAGATTCCGATGAGAGCAAGACCAATCATTGCTCCGGTACTTCGAGTTAAACGTCTCCACGTGCTTACCGGGCGTCTTGTAGAAGGCAAGGCATCAAAAACGAGTTGCGATTCGGATGTCGGTGTTTCGATAACGTCATTCATTTGCGATCAATAACCTCATGTATAACTTTCCCTACCTACCCTGGGCTTCAGTGTCGAATTCGCGGGTCGACGATGACATATGAAATATCAGCAAAGATATTCCCAAGAATGATTGCAAATGCGAGGACGAACATGCAGCCCTGAAGAACCGGGAAATCTCTCGAGTATATGGCTCGTAATGTCATATCACCGAGACCTGGACGAGCAAATACATGCTCGATAACAACAGAACCACCAATGATATATCCTAGATCGAGTCCCAGTAGCGAGATGATCGGTATTAGCGCATTTCGCAATGCGTGTTTAAATACGACAATCCTCTCCGTCAGTCCTTTTGAACGAGCAGTGCGGATATAGTCCATATCGATAACTTCGAGAAGGCTGGAGCGAGTGATGCGTGCGATTCGTCCAATCCGGGGCAAACCTAAAGCCAAGGTAGGTAGGATTAAGTGCTCTAAGGATCCATGTCCCGTAGGTGGAAGCAACTTGAGGTGAACAGAAAATATAAAGATAAGAATCAGGCCTAACCAGAAGCCCGCCATCGACACCCCTATCAAAGCCAGAACCATCGTGAACCAATCAAAAAATGTGTCACGTTTAAAAGCCGCGATGGTGCCAAGGGGTACGGCAGTCAGGTATGCGAGTGATAAGGCTGCCGCTCCTAACTCCGCCGTGACTGGCAGCTTCTCCAAGATCAACTCCGAGACCAGACGGCGGCTTAGGAGTGATCGGCCGAGATCTCCACTCAAAACACGGCTCATGTATGTGACAAACTGGACCGGCAACGGCTTGTCAAATCCAAATTTGGCTCGAACCGCTTCCCGGACGGAGGCAGGCGCATTCGCGGGAACTAACAGCATCACTGGGTCACCACCAGCGAGATGCAACGCCGAGAACACTAGAAGCGCAGTTAGCAGGAGGACGGGTACGGCAAGCAATAAACGTTTGATGAGGTAAGTTGTCATCCCTAACTCTCTTTTGATAAGCTCAGGGTAGGACTTAATTTACAGGTGTTTTCTCTCAAAGCGCAAGTAAAGTCCATGCTTATTTACCGCAGATATGATAATGAAATCAAAGGCTAAAACGAATGGGATTTACGATGTACTAGGACTCTCCACAATAGATGCATTCTAGCCTTTATCGTGCAAATGGAATTTGTTTAATCCGCCATATTCGCTGTCAGTTACCGACAGATGGCAGCTTGGTAAACGAACATCAAAACTCTACTGTAGAAATACTGCTGCTGGGTGACAGGTTTGTCACCCAGCAGCGATTTTTCAACATCAAGGCATACGTCTACTCCTCCAGGTCGAGCATCAAGAAGCTCTCTGAGGTCAACCCAGCTCTCAAGGGGATGGCCTGCACGTTCTTGACGGTGGAACGCGCAAAGATTAACTGGGGGCTCTGGTAGATGGGTGCCCAGGGGTACCATCTATCGATGAGCAACTGGTGACCGACGCGGAAGGAGTCGGTACGCAGCTCCCAAGTCGCAACAGCCTCCGAATCGTCCCAGATCTTGTCAAGCTCGGGGTCATTCACACCAACGTAGTTGGGGTAGGGCAGGTAGTAGCTGTGGACGAACCAGGGAAGGATATCAAGACCGTCCCAGGTGTACCGGCGCAGGA
>JAGLGG010000297.1 GCA_023144145.1 Anaerolineales bacterium
AACTTAGTCGTGGAGACCTGGAGGGATATCGCATCTGGGTGGTGCGGGGGGAGGGATTCCCAGGTTTTGGTTTTTCCTCGAGCAAGGAATTAAAATCGGATGGAGATCCTGGGGTAACCTGTATCGAGACGCGCGTGAAATTCTTGGTTCTGCAATCGGAAAGAGAAATCGAACCGACATCCTATTGTGAATGTTACGAGTTGGACCTGGGTCAATGGAATTACATCGGTGAATGTTCCCCATAGGGCTGACCTGGTCCTGTAAATAAGCCTGATCTGAGAGAGGCTGAAATCGAACCCATCATGGATAAAACCGATCTACCTATCAACCAGATCCTTCACGGGGATTGTAATGAGGTTATGCAAAACTTCCCGGATAACTCCGTAGACCTCATCTTTGCCGACCCTCCTTATAATCTTCAACTTTCACAAGACTTATGGCGTCCGAATATGACGCGCGTGGATGCTGTAGATGATGCTTGGGATAAATTCAGCAGCTTTGAAGCCTATGATCGCTTTAGTGAGGCCTGGTTGAAGAATTGCCATAGGGTACTAACCAGGGATGGGGCGATTTGGGTTATTGGTTCCTACCATAACATCTTCCGAGTCGGGAAGATCATGCAAGACATTGGCTTCTGGATATTGAATGATGTGATATGGGTAAAAACCAACCCGATGCCGAATTTTCGGGGGGTCAGGTTTACCAACGCGCACGAAACGCTAATCTGGGCGGCAAAATCAAAGACTTCAAAATACACCTTCAACCATCACGCCATGAAGGAACTCAACGACGGATTGCAGATGCGAAGCGATTGGTTGCTTCCCATATGCACCGGCTCAGAGCGGATTCGTATTAATGGTGAGAAAGCGCACTCCACACAGAAGCCCGAGAGTTTAATTTATCGACTCCTAATGGCTACGACGAATGCTGGCGATATTGTTCTGGACCCCTTCTTTGGAACCGGAACAACAGGTGCGATGGCGAAGATCCTTCATAGACGCTGGATTGGGATCGAGCGCGAAGAGAAGTACTTGAGCATAGCACAACAGCGGATCGATGATGTGATGCCTGAAACTTTTGATGAAGCGACATTCGATGTTCGCGATCGGCGCAGAAAGGAAAAGAGAATTCCCTTTGCCAGTCTGCTAAGCCATGGGCTTCTCCAGCCTGGACAGAAGTTGTATTTCCAGCAGGATAGGACCAAAGCAGCCCAGATCAAACCGGATGGTGTGCTGAGAATGGGAAAAACCGAAGGATCCATCCATCAAATCGGTAAGGCCCTGTCCAATGGGAGCCCATGTAATGGTTGGGATCATTGGTACTACGAAGATGAGCAGGGGAAACTTCACCCCATTGACCTATTACGCCAGGCCCTGCGGGATAAACTGGCTGAAAACAACCCATAATCGACTGGGAACCCAAAGCTCTCAAAAGGCGTTATTACCGTGAAGCCAAGCAGTTGGTGTTGCATCTATGAACAAACATAATAGGCAATCTCACCCCCCAGAAATTCCATCATCAGAGCAAACAAAGCCCATCAACGTGCCGGGATCATCCATGGGAAGAAATAAAGGGCGCATTTTCCTACTCGTCGTGCTCAGCGGAACTCTGCTCATATCTTTGCTGCTCTTCGTTGCTCTCCCTTTAATTGCCTATGTCTATTTCCAGCTCTATGGGATTATCGTCCCCGGCGTGAGGGTGGGGGACTTGGAACTTGGAGGGCTAACCTGGCAGGAAGCGAAGGATGGATTGGACCTCGTTTATGGTGTTGACCCTGATCTTATCCTGACAGATGGCGAGAGGAACTGGATTACGAAGGCATCTGAATTTGGTCTTAGTTGGGATACGGCTGGAATGACGCAACAGGCAGTTAACGTTGGGCATGGAAAGGATTTTCT
>JAGLGG010000298.1 GCA_023144145.1 Anaerolineales bacterium
ATTTTCAATGTCTGGAATGCTAATCTCGTGTTCCTTTTCGCGAGTCCATTCATTAATAAAACCATCCGCGGTGACGACAATGTCACTCTCGAAAAGCTTATCATCAATCACGACTTTGCCATATTCAAATTCTTGGATCGTGGGATAGGAACGTTTTTTTTCATTTGCTTTGCTATTTTTGTCTTTGCGCTTCTTCGATTTCGCGGCTTTGTGTCCCTTCTTCTTGACGCCTTTTATTCTGGGCATATCGACGGAGGGGTCATAGTTGAGGTTAGAGCTTAATCCATCGACAAGTGTTTTAAGCACTTTGATGCGCGCATGCCATTTACAATCGCCCTCTACCACTGTCCATGGCGCTGTCAAAGTACTTGTTTTTCGCAGCATATCGTTTACGGCAAGCTCGTATTTATCCCACCTGTCACGATTTCGCCAATCTTCATCCGTCAATTTCCAGGCTTTGTGAGGTGTGGCTTTACGAGCTTCAAAGCGGCGCAGCTGTTCTTCGTCACTGATGTGGATCCAGAACTTGAATAGGATCGTTCCGAAATCGACAAGCTGTCTCTCAAAACGATTGATTTCACGGTAGGCTCGTTTCCATTCACCCTCTGTGCAAAACCCTTCGATCCTCTCGACCATGACTCGACCGTACCAACTACGATCAAATATCGCGATCTGGCCCTTTTCAGGAAGTCGCCTCCAAAAGCGCCAGAGGTAGTGGTGGGTCTTGTCGTCGCCTACGGGCGCAGGAATTGCGTGAACGACATATCCTCGTGGGTCGAGTTTTTCTGTGACGCGCTTGATATTGCCGCCCTTACCACCTGCATCCCAACCTTCATAAACCAGGATAACCGGGCGTTGCTGTACATATACTTGATACCCCAATGCATGAATGGCCACTTGAAGCGGAATGAGATCGTTGATGTACTGCTCTTTGGTAATGGAAACAGATGGGTCAATCGTCTCCAGCATCTAACATTTCCTTAATGTGATTATCTCTTGTTCTGTAAGAGATGATCACGCCTATTCAGACACGTCCGCGGCTAGCTCAATCTGCTCAGCGAATTCCTCGTCCTCGCCCTCATAAAGGGTTGGGAGTTTTCCAATCTCGCTTAACCGCTCGCTCAGAGCGTTGATAATAGTTTGAAAGACCTTTGTCCTAGCCCACCACCGGTTTGTCGCTTCAACAATAGTCCAAGGCGCCCATTCTGTTTCAGTGCGCTCCAACATCTCCTCCACGGCGATGAGATATTTTTCGTAATCGCGATGATGGTCCCAATCTTCTTCTGTAACCTGCCAGCTTTTCAGGGGATCTTTTTCTAAAAGTTTAAATCGCCGCTTTTGCTCCTTTTTACTGATGTGCAGCCAGAATTTGACGATCACATATCCGTCGTCAGCGATGGTCTGTTCGAAATCCACAATGTCCCGGTATGCCTTCTGCCATTCTCGTTTCGGTGTAAATCCGTCAATACGTTCAACAAGCAGCCTTCCATACCAGCTGCGATCGAAGATAGCCATTTCGCCATAATTTGGCAATTTGAGCCAGAAGCGCCACAGCCAAGGGTGCATGTTCTCAAAAGTCCTGGCTGCTCGGATTGGAGACAGTTTGAATCCGCGCGGGTCGAGGCGCTGGGTCAGAGTGTTTATGGTTGTGCCCTTTCCAGCTGCATCCCAGCCTTCAAAAAGGATTACAGAAGGGACGCCTGATTTCCAAGCCGCGTGTTGAAGCTCATAGAGTGATCTTTGCAGCTTGGGCAACTGCGCCTTATATTCTTTCTTGCTCATTTTTTTCGTCAGGTCGATCTTTTCTAGCACTGTTTGACCTCCTTACAGGCAGTTTTATAAGGATGAAACTGCCTGAGCAAGCTGTTGTCTTGTCTCTGGCAGATTGAATTCTTCCCAGGCGGACGGGAAAGTTTCTACCAATTCACGAAGCTCGGTTTGCTTTGCGGCCAGGTAGTGGGTTACTCCACTGATGTTCACCTGCTCTCTTCGCTCTCGTTCGCGCCATTGATCCAGGAACTCGATCAGAATTTGGCAGGCGACATCAGCATCATTAAGATCGCCAAGATGGTCTTGAAGCTTCACCGATTTAGCGATCACGGATTTGGCCCCATCTCCTAACACCTCTTTGAAAAATTCCAAAGCGTATCGGAATCTTTTAATATCTATCCTGAGCGCGTGCAAGGTTGCTAGGGGCGCATCATGGATGATATTTGCATATCCTCTTACAACGCTATCACGCTGATAGAT
>JAGLGG010000299.1 GCA_023144145.1 Anaerolineales bacterium
CCCTCAGTTCCCAAAAATTTTGCGAAATCATCTAGAAATTGTTTGTAGCGATTGCTCTCAAGATATTTGAGCATGATTATTCGGGCGGCCTCACGCTCTTCTTTCCAATCATTTATTAGGGGATCCAATAAATGCTGATCCAATTCCTTGGTCGATTGGATATATATTTGTGCTTTCTCCATAAATACGTCTAAATCCCGCACACGACCAAGAGCACGGCCGGTTCGACGTAGATCCTTATTAAACCGCCCAATGATTTTTTTATCAAAATACGCTACGAAGATCGGTACTGCCGATCGCATTCTGCGGGTGGCGACCCGCATATCGTGCAATGCTTCAATATCCTCTCCAAGGCGAGTGCCAGGATCGTTCTCAAGCATTCGATAAAAATGGAAACGGAGAATTTTTCTTCCAGCCTCACTCATCGGATTTGTTGGAACAAGCCCAGGTGATTTGACCTTCTTAGGAGCAGTTAACATTAACTTCGGCTCTTTAGCGGTTTCGGGGAGACGTACTCTACTGCCGTCAACGATAAATTGAATTGGTATATGGAAAATGTTTTTCCACATATCGGATTTATACAGCGCGCGTGCCCCGTTTTCATTCGCTGAAGGGCCTTCAATTGCGATTAGGATTTCATCTCCCTCGATCGAGAATGATTTCAACCTCAATGATTGATCGCCGGAATAATCAAGTCCATCTGCGATTCGCACCAACGCTGCGATCGTTTCAGCGTCCCTCAGAGCTTCAGCTGGTAGATTGATCAGGGCAGCCTCTCGTTCACTTCGTTTCGTTTTGAATTTCTTGCGATGCAACGCAGTGCTGAAGGCCAGGATACGTTGATCAACATCATCAAATCCGATCAAATTATTCTCAAGCAGTATGTCCCTGCCGCGAGTGTGGTGTTCTTCAGGGTTAGAAACGAGGCCGATATTATGAAGTGTGCCTGCAACCTCAGTTAGGGATCTTCGGTTTGGGAGAAGGTTGTGAAAATTTATGGTGATATCGAATATGGCAGTGGCTAATTCCCCCACAAAACGGGCGTGTTCCATATCCACCTGGTAATGAGTGCATAAATCACTCACCAGGATTTCAGTTTGCCTGGGCTCGATTTCAACCTTGGTAGATTTCTCATCATCGATGGCATCTGGGGGGGAGGCGGGATCTTCGGTATTTGTGTCTTCTAGAATGCGTGTCAAAGCAGCTTCAATAAGCTCGGTAGGGAAAATGGATAAACCCTTCGCTCGATATTCTCGCAACCAATAGCGGACGCGCCCTGGGGAGAGCCCAACCTTCTGGGCAATTTCCCGAGTGGATAAGCCATCGGCATGAAGAAGTAACAAGTTGGCTCGACGAATTTCTGCCTGATTTCCATGTTGTGAAAGAGATTTCAATATCAAAGTTTCACGTTGGGACTTCTCAACTGGCATAGATCCTCCAAGTTGGATCTCTATTGATGCTCATAGGTTTAGATGAGGCATTACGATTGCATGGCCCGTAGAGCTTCGAACGCACAATGCTTGAAATTCAGCTACAAGTCTGGTTATTCTGAAAGCAATTCGTACGCGAAATCATGTGCTAGGGCGCGCCATTCACCCCAACTGGTGCGCGGAGCTGGCACGCCACGTAGGTTTTCCGCAACCGCAGGAAGTTCAGAGATAGGAATGCCTCGAAAATCGCTGATATCTTCCTTCGAATTTGGAATTTGTAAACTGCCCTTTAGGTTGGACAGGTAAAACAGATACGATACAAATTGGGACGAATCAGAGCGGAACGTTATACAGCAGTTTAATATTCCGAGGAACCGTCCAGTTGCATCGTGGAACCCTGTTTCTTCTTCCAGCTCTCGATAAAGCGTATGCTCCACATCTTCACCCAATTTGATCCCACCAGTAGGTAATCTATAAACGCCTCGCTCGTACCAACCTTTGCGATGCAGCAATACGCAATTATTCGGTCTCTCAATGATCAAGACTACTTCGCCCCTGATCGATTTGGAGCGAGAACGTCGAGTCGTGAGAAGGTAATCATCCCCTTCAACCTCAATTTTTCTACGTACCGGAATGCCGTAGGCGGCTGAAAGATAAGTAATTTCTCGCGCATTGATTGTATTCAACTCATCCAAAATACCATTGCTCTGTGCGCAATTTTAAGCTGCCCCCTTTTTCTCAGATTCATCTCCCTTAGCCTGGGGAGGCCTTTCCTTGTCGTTTGTCGGATTTTCTTTCTTTACTACCTTCTTACTTTTGTCTTCACCTGGCGCTTGATCCTCAGCAATGCCCTTGCCATCTTGTTTCGATTTGGTTTTTACTTCTTCTTTTGCTCGCTCAACTTTCGCCAATCGCTTTTCTACTTCCTTCCTCTTCGGAGGTTTCATTTCCTTTATGAGCGAATTGATCTCCTTTTTCAGCGTGAGAAAAACGTCGTGGATTCCTTTATTGGCGTCAATCCGCATGAAGTCGAACTCATCCGCCATCGCATCGAATTGAGCGATCAAACGCGTTTGATATTCGATGTAGCTGTCGTAATAATCTCGACCCTTAAGAAAATCGACGCCGGATTCCCAATAGGAGAATCCACGCGCGTTTAGAACCCTGGGGATCAAGTGAGTTATGTCGGCTTGAAGATAAAAAACAGCATCGGGAATTAGCGCAAAGCCCAAAACACTCCGGATCCACGCCGGATCAGCACCTCTTACCTGAGCGCGGGCGAAGATGGAGTAAATGTATCGATCCAATAAAACTACAAAACCGGCTCGTAACGAGGGGAGAATATCACGCTCTAAGCGGTCGGCGAAATCGGTGGCATAGGAGAGGTTCAGCGTTGTATCGCCGAGAGTGTGGCCTTGCATTGCCCTTTGGATCGCCTTGCCGGCGAGATCACCGCGCTTCAACCCTGTAGCTGAAGTAGCATACCCTTTAGACTCCAACCACTCTCTAAGAAGAGCAATTTGAGTGGATCTTCCAACTCCGTCTGTGCCCTCGAGAACGAGTAGTTTTCCGGGTAATCGTTTTTTTGTGAAACCTGGGATGCCATAGCCATAAAAATTTACTTGAGTCATGATGAGTCTCCACTGACCTGATGAGCCAAGTATCGCCCTTGTAAGCCTTCAGATTTAAGAACTTCTTGCCAAGGGCTTTGAGCAGCACGCAGCGCAGATTCCAAATGCCCTTCGACAATTTCGATCATCATCTCATGCTGCTCCAATAAGGGTAAGGTGGCATCGATGGCCTGCAAGTTGAACTCATCGATCATTTTGTCGTATTCCTCAAGGATGCGCCCCTGGAAGAGCTCGTAACTTTTGTAGGGATCTTCATGCAGTCCCACATCCATTCCGGCCTCATAGTATTTCAAGGTTGGCCTACCAGCCAGGATCCTATTCAGAGATTCTTCCAAAGTTACTTTAAAGTAGAATGCTACGGTGGGCTGAATGGCGAAAGAATACATTTCCCGAACCCAATTTGGATCGACACCACGCGCCACATCTCGACCGAATGCAGTGTAGATATAGCGATCTGCCAGCACAATCGCACCTGCTTTCAGGGCTGGAAGCATCTGCCTTTCCATACGGTCTACAAAATCTGCGGCGTGAACAAGACTGAATGATATCGGGCTGAGCAGCTGTTTCTTTTTACCGCGCTTTGTCATTCTGCGAACGATGGGGGAAGAGTTCCATTCACTGAATGCAACAAGATAGCCTTGGCTTATGAGCCACTTTCTAAGCATATCCAGTTGTGTGCTCTTTCCAGAGCCGTCGATCCCTTCGACGATGAAAAGTTTGCCCGGAAGGGCTCGGCCATCAGGAAGCAACGCCATGGATTTCCCTCCTTACATAATTTATTAGCCTAATGGAACCAGGAAGAATTAGGAATTTACAGTAATAAAGATCTGCGATGCGACCTGGGTTCGAGACCTGTACATGACCGACATTCCGGCTTAAGTTCCAATTTTGTATGCGCACTCTACTACTTAATAATTACTCCGAGATAGGACGAGGTATTATGTATATCCTACACTAAAAATCCACGGAATTTTACTGATTTGAATCAATAATCGACCAAATTGCGTTCGTCTACAAGGGGAAGAATGCTTACGAGACACGTAGTTGGCTTTGTGTTCAACGTCTGAAGCGAACTATCAGACGAATCGGAATATTTTATTATCTCTTTAGGGTTTCTTCGTTCCTATGTTAATATCGTTGAAGAAGTATATGTTCAGATTGCTAGAATTCCGCTAAAAAGGACGCCTAAATTCACCTAGTGCTTTATCAAGGATAAAGATACCATTCTTAAACCGGGTTACTACATCCTTGACAAATGCTTATGTTGTTCCGTCCTTTATCTAACCTTTCTAAAGAATCACGTTGGACGGAACACTAGTTCATTGCGTTTGTTAACAAGAATATGTTTGACCCGTCTTATGAAATACACACCGTGAGGTGAGATGTGAGTTTAACCAAAATAAATCGCGTCGTCATCCTTGGGATAATCGGATTGGTAATTGTTCGATTTATTCTCATTATTGGGCCGTTGATAGAGCCAGGGCGAGGAATTACGGTTGATTCCGAACAGTACATTTCACTTGCGAATAATCTGATTGAGTCAGGGCGATATGTGACTCAGATTTCACCTCTGCTTGACCTCTGGCGAGCCCCCGGATATTCATTCTTTCTCGCGGCAGTCTTGTGGGTATCCGGCGGGTCATTAACTGCAGTCTTAATCCTTCAATACTTTTTTGGCCTACTCTGTGCCTATTTCATTTATTTACTCGGCAAAGAAACACTTGATGAGCGTGTCGGAGTGATGGCAGCGATACTGTTCTTACTCAGTCCAAATGCGCTCTTTTGGTCCGCAACTTTCATGACCGAAATTCTCTTCACGGTGGGGCTGGTGCTTGCGCTCCTTTGGGCATCCAGAGCAGCGAAAGGCCAATTTCCAATGTGGGTCATTGGCATATTGTTCGGTGTAATGACACTCGTACGGCCAATTGGTTTATACCTTTTTGTCCTATGGGGGATCTGGTTTCTTTGGCATTCCTGGAAAGCTGAATGGATTTCCGTGGGGCGAAAACTTGCCGTCTTGGTTTTCGCATTCACAGCAGTGGTTAGTCCTTGGTTCATACGAAACTATATAACTCATGGTGAATTCACGCTTTCAACCGTAAGCGAAGCCACGGTTAAGTCGTACCACTTAGCACTTAGTCTCGTAGAAGCCAAAGGTATTCCTTGGGAAGAGGCCAAGATTGAGGTTAACACTTTGGATTCGGAAGGTTCTGCATTAATAAGCATTCTAAAAACCTATCCAGTAGATTTTCTCAAGGTCCAACTCCGGGGGATTGCACGAACCGTCATGGGAATTGAAGTCGGGACCTGGATGGAGTTAATATCGGCACAATCCTACCAAGGCTCTGGAATCCTTGAGGGCTTACTTAGCTTGAACTTCTCAAAGGTCAGCGAAGCGGTTAGGAGCATACTAAGTTCTGGGAATCCTGCTGCCCTGTTGTTAATCACATGGGGGCTTTTATATACTTTGCTTTTATTCATTTTGGGTGCGATTGGGGTGATCCGATTGATGTTTTATATGGATGTGGAGCTAAGGTATATGGGGATCTTGATGGTGGTCACGATCCTTTATCTTGTTGTGGTTCCTGGCGCAGCGGGTGAAGCTAGATTTAGGGTTCCCGTAGAACCTCTTTTTGCTTATCTTGCTGCGACACCATTTATGCATAAAGCAGAAAAAAAGTAAATAACTGAATAACCTGTCTCATCTACGCCTCCATTCACTTGGAATATTTTTCAGTGCACTCGTGGCTTATCCAATATGGGGAAAGTTCCATGCAGGAAGAGTGAGAACTCGCATTTACTGATGCACGGTGTCAACTCAGGTATAAGTTAGATGTCGTTTTTGGTACTGTGATTAGTCTAAAGGGCTTTGATTACCCGTGGATACTCATTCTTATAGAACACTTACCTCACGATACTGTGGTTAAGTTGATTATTGAGCAATTGCGGTCCTTCAGAATTAAGAACCAGTGCCAGCCTATGTTTCTCGGCTGACACTGGAAATAGAACCTATTAAACTGGGTGTTGCAGAATCACATCACTCAGATTATTGCTGGTATGCCCAATCTTCATCACCAGATATTGTGAGCTGGGAGGGCAATGATGCGCCTTCTTGAGAGTCGAGTTGGTCCTTAAAGAAGGACCAA
>JAGLGG010000003.1 GCA_023144145.1 Anaerolineales bacterium
TCGTCCGCATCGATATCGAAGATTCGCCCGTCATCGAACGAACTATTCAATTGTTTAATGATTTAAGAGAATCCAATTTTAAAAACGTTGGGATTGCCATCCAATCTTACCTATTCCGAAGTGAGGCTGATACTCATGCCCTCCTGGATGCGGGAGCTCGAATAAGGTTAGTAAAAGGCGCCTATCAGGAACCACCTGAAATTGCCTACTCAAATAAGAAAGACGTCGATAAAAACTTTGATCACCTTGCCAGGATCATGATCGATTATTCCTTAACTCATGGTGCTGAGCCCGTATCGATGGATGGTAAAACGCCCCCGGTTGTAGCAATCGCTACTCATGATGAAAAGAGGATCAAGTTCTCACGGGATTATGCATTCAGCGTTGGCCTGAAACGTGAGGCTCTCGAATTCCAGATGTTATATGGGATTAGGACTGATTTACAGGCAGAATTGAATGCGGAGGGTTATCCAGTGCGGGTTTACGTTCCGTATGGATTGGAGTGGTATCCATATTTTGTGCGAAGGCTCGCAGAACGACCCGCAAACCTATGGTTTTTCCTATCTAACTTAATGCGAAGAGCATGATCATCGTCTCCACTCGGAGAGTAATTATGGATCTACTTAATAAGGTTGCGGTCGTCACTGGATCCGCCCATCGACTCGGGCGCCAGATCGCGCACTCCCTTGCAGAACACGGCTGCCACCTCATGGTACACTTCCATCAAGCAGCAGAAGAGGCACGAAAAACCACCGCCGAACTGAGAGAATTTGGGGTTGAGGCCTTCTGCATTCAAGCGGATTTGAGCCAAAGGCGCGGAATCCTAAGATTATTTGAGGCAGTTGATAAGGAATTCGGACGAGTGGATGTCCTGGTTAATTCCGCCGCTATCCTTAGACCAAGCCCCCTTTTGGAAGTCGATGAAGAGGATTGGGACCAAACCATTTCCTTAAATCTTAAAGGCGCCTTTTTCTGCCTACAAGCCGCTGCCCAAAGAATGAAAAAACAAGGTGAGGGATCGATCATCAACATCTCTGATGTCATTGGCCACAAGCCGTGGAATCAGTTCCCAGTTCATAGCATTAGTAAAATCGGATTAGAAATGCTGACCAAACTCGCCGCACTATCATTGGCACCGAATATCAGAGTGAATGCCATTGCCCCAGGGCTAATAATGAAGCCCCAAGGGATGGACGATGCCAGATGGGAGAAATTAGCTGAACAATCACCGGCACGTAGAAGCGGAACACCGACTGAAATTACACAAGCGGTAATTTTTCTGTTGAAAAATGATTACGTTAATGGCGAAATTCTGGTGGTTGACGGCGGTCTTTCATTAACGTGACGAGGTGGTGTAGATGAAAGAAACTGTCCCTCATTTACAGAAGAGGTTGAAGACAGAAGGTACGAAAATTGCGAGCTTCTTTCTCGAACTTTCCGAGTCCGATTGGGAGCGCGTAGTTTACAACGACGGATCAAAATGGACCCTCCTTCATTTGATGAAACACTTCGTATCGGTCGAGCAAGCGTTTCAGTGGTTAATTCAAGATGTCCTTGATGGTGGCACTGGTGCCCGAGAGAATTTTGTAATTGATGAATTCAACGCGGCTGAAGTCGGACGATTCAGTGAATACAAATCTGATGAAATCATTAACGCTTTTCAAGACTTGCGCAAGGATTCGATTGCCCTAGCTGGTGCGTTAACAAGCGACGATTTGGAGAAAACGGGAAACCATCCATTTTTTGGTAAAACAAAACTAAAGCGGCTCTTAAAATTCCTCTACACTCATAACAACATGCATATGAGGGATGTGCGCCGAGTGATGGGAGAGTAACCCAGATGATAAGAGACGAGGAGATTTGATGGAAGAGGAAATGGGAGATCGAAAATCAGATATTCGCACTTTAATTACTACAAGCCATAGTCAGAGTTGGCAAATTTTAGAAAAACTGGATACAGCGGATGGCGAAAGAATCCTTTACCAGGAGGATGGTTATTCCTGGTCGGTCCACAATCTAATTTCACATCTTGCAGATGCGGAGCGTGGGATGCTTGGGCAAGCACAGCGAGCTGTCGCCGGTAAAATGACGGTCCCTGATGATTTTGATTTGGATCGTTGGAATAGGGGCGCCGTCAGAAAAAGCGCTTCTAAAAATATTCCCGAAATCCTCGACCAGCTTCAGGAGGCTTATACCGCAGGATTAGAATTTCTTGACGGTCTGGATGAGGCCAAATTAGATGTTGAAGGAAGGCATGCGAGCGGGGATATTCTCACTATCGAAGGATTCTTGCGCCGAATTGCCCTCCACAGGCTCGAACATGCCAAGGATGTAGAAGCGATCCTCGAAACGTGATTTATGACCAAATTCCCCATTCATGATTTATTCGTGCGCGAATTGTTTTATCAAGAAGGTACGGATATACGTTGCCTTCCGGTTCTTAGTTTTGAGGATCATCTTCTCCGCCAATTTGGCAGTGCTCAGTTCATAAGCGCAGAAACCGGATATTCGTCTATCAGCTCTCTGAGTGATGCTGCAGATGCAGTGTGGGCCTTACTGCGTGGAAAAGTTACCTTCTATTGGAAGGATAAGCGGACAAATTCTCCAACCTTTGAGAGTGAATATGTCCAGATGGCTGATACACCCACCCTCTTGCTAGTCCCCTTCGGAGTAGCATTCAGATATCAGGTTGAGGATGGTGAAGCGTTAATGCTGAGGTTCACGACGGATTCACACTTCGATTCTCATCAGATCCCCAATTCTGCTATGAAGTCGAAAGAACGATGATATCGATTCGGAACCTTTGGTTATTCTTTCGACTTAGTCGACCGCTGTTCTTATTGGGTGGTGTCTTGCTCTATGGGCTTGGAGCCGCTATCCTGGATTATCTTGGACGACCCATTGATCTGACGACTTATCTTCTGGGTCAATTTGCCATTACATCTATTCAACTTATGACACATTTTCTGAATGAGTATATTGATTCCGAATCAGATATTGAGAATCCTAATCGGACACTCTTGTCAGGAGGAAGTGGCGTAGTCGGAGCCGAGGGACTGCCCAGAAACGTAGCGCTGTTCGGTGCTGCATTTGCCTTGGCGATAACCGCGACTATCGTGATCATCTTCATAACAACTGCAAATATGCCTGTGATTGCCTGGGTCATTCTAGCGTTGATTTTCCTGGGTGCATTTCTTTACAGCCTTCCGCCGATCAGCCTCTCTACTTCAGGATATGGCGAGATAACAACATCAGTCCTTGTTGCAGGGCTTCTACCGGCTTTCGCATTCAGCCTTCAAACTGGTGAAATTCACCGCTTGTTGGTGATGACCAGTACGCCATTAATTGCTTTACATTTCGCTATGATGATCGCATTCGAACTGCCGGATTATGCCACCGACACAAAATTTGACAAACGTACTTTGATGGTCCGAATGGGTTGGGCTTCGGCGATGCGCCTGCATGATATCGCCATTGTCTTTGCTATTGGAGCGGTAGCGGTGGCGTTCAGCCTTGGGTTCCCCTGGCGTGTGGCACTTGGATCAACCATATCGCTCCCACTTGCCTTGGCCCAAATCTGGCAATTCTCGCGTATTCGAAGAGGATTCCCTCCAAACTGGCGGACGATCACTTATACTGCTCTTGCTCTATTTGTCCTGACGGCATACCTGCAACTCGTCGGCTATCTGGTGATTTAACCTTGCCTGAATTCCTGAAACTTCTCCCTCCCCGCGAAGCATACTCGAAAATGATCGAAGTTCTCTCGGCTGATCTTTCGATCAGGGGAGAAATGGTGGCAACCGAATTCGCTCTTGATCGAGTGTTAAAAACGCCCATAAGTGCACCACATGCTCTGCCTCCTTTCGCCAGGTCAACTGTTGATGGATATGCTGTGCTGGCAGAAGACACCTATGGTGCAAATACAGGGCTTCCTGCCTACTTGAGCCTGGTGGGCGAAATCCGTATGGGTGCACGTGCAGATATTCAAATTAGCCCCACTCAAGCCGCTCTCATCCACACCGGGGGCATGATCCCGCAAGGATCGAATGCTGTTGTGATGCTTGAGGATACCCAAAAGCTGGGTACCAAGGAGATCGAGGTTTATAAGCCGGTGGCCTCTGGTGACAATATCCTCCAAGAGGGAGAGGATATTCACAAAGGTGATGTTGTATTTACATCTGGCTTGAGGCTTCGATCCCAGGATATCGGGGGGCTGATGGCATTGGGGATCACAGAAATTGAGGTTGCCAAACGCCCTCGGGTCGGCATTATTTCCACAGGGAATGAAGTAATCCCTCCACACGAAGATGCAAAACCAGGTCAGGTAAGGGATGTTAACTCATACACATTGGCTGCTCTGGTAAAGCGGGCCGGCGGTGAAGCGGTTCGTCATGGAATCATCAAGGACGAATTCGAGCAAATCTACGCAGCGGCCAAGCGAGCCCACGAAGAAAACGATATCGTGATTATTACTGCGGGCTCTTCAGTCAGTGCGCATGATATTACGTCTGATGTGATCAACGCACTGGGCGATCCAGGAGTTCTGGTGCATGGCATATCGATAAAGCCTGGAAAACCCACCATACTTGCAGTAGCGGATGGTGTGCCAGTTATTGGGCTTCCAGGAAATCCAGTGAGCGCACTGGTGATCGCTGGAAACTTTCTAACTCCCCTCATTCATATGTTACTTGGAATCACAGATCCATCGCCTGTTCCACGAATAAACGCACGCTTGAGCATCAACCTGAATTCACAATCTGGCCGGGAGGACTACGTACCCGTACAATTGGTTGAGACCACGGATGGGACAATGGCCGAACCTGTCTTCGGTAGATCTAATCTCATATTTACCCTAATCCGAGCAGATGGTTTGATCACAATTGCTCCTGAAGTCACAGGTCTTCCTGCCGGTTCGGACGTGATCGTCGAGCTCTTCCCATGGTAGGCGAATCATTCTACCTACATGACGTTCCCCTGGAAGAAGCCTGGAGAAGATTCACGGAAGCTCTTCAGACCGAGGGGATATGGAAACCGATCGATTCCGAAATTATCTCCATTGAGCAAGCACTTGGGCGGATCACTGCTGAAGCGGTATGGGCGCAAATTTCTTCTCCCCA
>JAGLGG010000030.1 GCA_023144145.1 Anaerolineales bacterium
TTAGACCCCCGGGGGTTTACGATGGCCGCCCGGTCAGCTGGCAGAATGATTTGGGCGGGCGTCAAACCCGCCCAAATGCCATTACCTTTACGATCTAACTTTCCGCTTCAAAACTGGAATTCCCATTAGCCCAAGCGCCAAAGCAGCTCCGGGGCAACCGAAGTTGAATCCGTCCTCAGAGGGGGAAATTTCAAGGTCTGGGTCGATCACACTTTCCTCATCCTCCACGACCGGTAGGGCGATCTGCACAGGATCTCCCTCTTCGTCCACCCCGATGATTTGATACGCGATCCCACCAGAGACCACGATCACTTTGTCGCCTAGGGCGAGCGCAGCAGAAATTGCCTCACTCGATCCAGCTAGCTTGAAGTAATCCTCCGATAAGAATGGGATGCTGAGGATCTGCATTGAATCTGGATCGAAGCGCGTATCAATCCAGACGCCTTCGACCGACCTAAATGTATTTGGACCCGCCAAACGAATTAGGTCAAGGGAGTTCTGAGGGAGTTCGGCAGCTATGTCGGCACCCATAATCTTCGATTGCTCTGCAGCTCTTTCCACCGCTCCCATGCCAGTTACAACCCTCGGAGCTGCCAGCATGCTTTCAAATGCATCCTCCACGATGGTTTCTTGAGCCTCTTCACCAAAGGTGTTCGACTCGGTAACCAGGAATGAAGTGTAAGGGGTGATTATGCCGTAGCGAATACTCAAGCGGACGATTTGATCGACAAGCTCTTCTTCCGGTCCCTGTAACCGGACCTCGTTGAGCAGGTCCCCGATTTTTCTTGTCGCCCACAATCTTGGTAGGAATTCACCACCCCCACTGCTGCGAAATCGTTGTTCCGGATACCTAAACTCTTGAAGCTCGCCGTTGACTTCACCAGTTAACGTCACGGTTTCAAATCCGCTTCCCTTATAGCGACCTACGAGGATAAGCTGGCTACCTGCAAAAAGATCGGGGAGTGGTTCAGGATAAATGTCGTAGACGGTCACATCACCGAAGTCGATGCCCAAGTTAGTGAGGACAGGGTCATTCACTTTGGCGTAAAAGCCGGAGACCGTTTCGTCGATGGCCTGGTCAGGGGTTACATAAGTCGTTGCCCCATGATTCGATTGTGCCAGGGTGTCGAGAAGAAATGTATCGACATCATAACCAATGCCAAAGGCGAATAGTCTCACATTCTCGGGGCTATTGTCTTGAACATTCTCCACAATTTCGACCGTGTCTGTTACACCTACAGTAGGTAAGCCATCGGTCAAGAAAATGATCATGGTTGGACGTTCTTTCCCAGATATTGCCAGGGCTTCCAGAAGTGCCAAGTTTATATCGGTTGAACCTCGAGCTGAGAGGGAATCGACCCACCGACTTGCGTCTTCCGCTTCTGAGGCAGGTCTGAGGGAGCGGGCATACGAGGTGGCACCTGTTGAAAAGGCGATGATATTGAAGCGATCTTCAGGATTGAGGTGGTCCAGTATAAACTGGAGTGCCTCCTGCGCTTGTTGAAACTTTTCACCCTCCATACTGCCGGATCGATCGAGCACCAGGATCACGTCTTTTGCAATGCTCGACTCAGGATCGACCTCAACGCTCGGGGCTGCTAGGAGAAGGAAAAAACCATCCTCCTCGCTGAACCGATCGCGAAAGGAGATAAGATTCAGCCCAAACTCATCCTCAGCGATGGAAAAGAATAGATCGAAGTCCTTGTCTGGGGTTACGTCATAGGCTTCATAACCTACGAGAAATTCAAAATCGTCTTCCCGATCAATGGATATTTCATGTGATGGTGAGTAGAGCGCACGAATTGGGACGGATGACTCACCTTTTACACTTATGCTTACCTCTTCGAGAGGCATGGTAGAAAATTTCTCTGTGTTTAGCGGATAGCGATAATGAAGCAAACCACTCTCGGCGGTCAGAACTTCTGTATATTCCAGCTCAATTCTTCTTGTTCCGCCTGGAGGAATGGGGAATATTGACGCTTGTACCGCACCTCTATCGATATATTCAAGCAAAGCGGGATCACGCATGGTGCGAACGATGTCTTCATAGGTTTGACGTGCTTCTTCCCTAGTGAGAACCTTCCCTTCTACGGGTTCGCCATCGATCCATAACACAAATTCGTTGATCGTGGCGCCTACGGGAATTGGGAACATATAGATGCCTTCGATTTGCCAATCATTGTCGTTGCGAAATACCTGATCTACATGCGTCGTTACGATCTGATCTTCGATCTTAACGCGAACATGATGGTACTCGATTGCCAGTTGAGCGATTGGAAAAGGACTCGGGCATGGCCCCGGACCACATATTGGAGGCTCAGGGATAATGATCCCGTCTGCAGATACAGGTGAGACCATCACTAAAACAGCAGGTACGAGGATCAGGATTGCGGAAAAATGTCTCATTCGGTACATAAAGGACCTCCCACATCCATTCAGTGGTTCTTAGGAATAGACGTCAGGACGGATAAAGAAGTTCCCGTCCTCAATACCAATATCGACCCGTGAAATATCCAGAAATTGGTAGAGTAGCATCGGGTCTGGATTCTATGATCGCATAATTTTGGAAATTCACACCAATAGCGATTGATTAACAGCACATGGTAAAATATTGAATACCTCCCACCAAAGTTGTGGGAGTTTATTGTGTGATGAAAATGATAGAGAAATTAGCTGGAATCGAATCTAGATTTGAAGCGATTGATCGAGAAATCGTTGACGCAGCCGAAGACTATGTGCGAGTCGCTGAATTGGCGCGCGAACGATCAGACCTTGAACCCATCATAACCGTTTATCGAGAATACCTTGGGTTGAAGGAAGGCTATGAACAAGCAAGCGCTTTGCTCGATTCAGATGACAAAGATATGCAGGAATTGGCGACTGCAGAGGTTGCCGAACTAGAGCCCAAGATCCAAACTCTAGAGAAAAAGCTTAAGTCGATGTTGCTGCCTCATGACCCACGCGATGATAAAAATGTTATCGTGGAAATTCGCGCAGGGACCGGGGGTGATGAAGCAGGATTATTCGCCGCCGATTTATTCCGAATGTATCACCGTTATGCTGATCGAATGAAATGGAAAGTGGAAATTCTTTCTCAAAGTGAAACAGGAGTTCGTGGTTTTAAAGAAATTGCATTTGAAGTGAAAGGCAAGGGAGCATTCTCCAGATTGAAGTATGAGTCTGGCGTCCATCGCGTCCAAAGAGTTCCAGTTACTGAATCACAAGGACGGATTCACACTTCAACTGCAACAGTGGCGGTCCTAGCTGAAGCGGATGAGATTGAGCTAAAAATTCCTGAAAGAGATGTCAAAATGGACGTGTTCCGAGCAGGCGGAGCAGGGGGACAAAGTGTCCAGAAGAATGCGACGGCTGTTCGACTAACCCACCTCCCAACCGGCATGGTTGTCCAATGTCAGGATGAACGATCGCAGTTACAAAACCGAGTGCGAGCGATGAGCATATTGCGTGCGAGACTTTATGAAATTGCAATTCGCGAACAGCGAGATGAAGTGGATGCGGCGCGGCGCGCTCAAGTTGGTACTGGCGAGCGCTCCGAAAAGATACGGACCTATAATTACCCTCAAGCTAGGGTCACTGACCATCGGATCGGCATCTCATCACACAATTTACCCTCTGTTCTAGATGGGGAACTTGACATGTTCATCGATGAGTTAGCCACGCAGGAAGAGGCACATCGCTTACAAGCAGTGAATGAATAAAGTTGAGAAACAAAGTTACCATTGGTGAAGCCCTTCGCCAAGCACACCGTCAAATTAAAACAACCAGCGATTCCCCAAATCTAGAAGCTCAGCTTATGCTAGCAAATATCCTGGGAAAACAACGCACATGGGTGGTTGCTCATGATGACGTTGAACTTTCACCTGCAGAGCTCAAAGACTTCCAATCCGGCATACGTCTAAGGAGAGGCGGCACACCCCTTCCATACATCATGGGCCGGTGGGAGTTTTATGGCAGATCATTCCGGATCACAGAAGAGGTCTTGATCCCTCGTCCTGAGACCGAACTCCTTGTTGAAGAAGCGATCGACTACTTGAGGGCTAACCCAGGAAATAGAACCCTGGTGGATATAGGAACTGGATCGGGATGTATTGGTGTTTCAATTGCAGCGGAATTTCCATCAATAAGAGTTTATGCCACGGACATTTCCTACAATGCATTGTGTTTGGCAAAAGAAAATGCAACAAAACTTGGGTTTTCCAGGAACATGCATTTTTTCCAGATGGACCTAATTTTTGCAACCAAGGGACCATTTGATGTCGTCTGTGCTAATCTACCTTACATTCCCAGTCATGATTTGAAGGGTTTGGAGGTCGGACAGTGGGAGCCACACTCAGCCCTTGACGGTGGAACCGATGGATTGAGTAATATTCAAAATCTGATGGAAGACCTCCCTCGAGTTACGAAACCTGGGAGCCTAATTCTTATGGAGATTGGTGCTGGAATGGGAGTGGCATGCACAGATCTTGCGAAGAAGTGGTTTCCAAAGGGAAAGATAAAGATTCAATCGGATCTCGCAGGAAGAGATCGGTTGCTGAACATAGCTCTCTAGAGGAGTATGTGAAAACTAGACTCGTTAAGTCGACGGCGGATGGATCGATAGATCAAGCAACAAAGGCCCTACGGGCTGGCGGCCTTGTGGCTTTTCCAACCGATACAGTCTATGGTATCGGCACTTTAGCATTCAATGATGATGCGATATTGAGATTGTACGATGTCAAGCAACGGTCTAGCGATCGTGCAATACCTGTCCTCATTAGTGAAATGGCTCAATTCGAGATGGT
>JAGLGG010000300.1 GCA_023144145.1 Anaerolineales bacterium
TCTTCGAAGCTCCACACCAGCGCTGCGGTTGCCGTCTTAATCCCGCGCCGCACTAGATCACCCAATTCATCAGCCATTTCGGGTGTGTTTCCAAAACCCCACGCCTGATACGAGTCGGGGACCTCAACCCTTTCCAGCGAAAGCTTGCTTAGAAAGGACTGCCAATACTCCTCAACGATCTGTTCTTGAGCAGATTCCATCCGTTGCTCAATTCCTATTGAAATTTCGTAATTACCCTAAACATTGGGAACTACATGGTCGCCTCTATGCAGTTCCCCAATTCAACTCTTTCTACCGACCTAATATCGGTATCGGCTTGCGCGTTCGTACAAGATTTCTCGCCGATCTTCAACAGGTGGCTGTGGGACGAGTTTCATGAACAACCAGGTTAGGATAAGCCCGGTGACAAATCCGCCAATGTGGGCGAAGAATGCAACCCCACCCATCGCACCGGTCTGCACGCCAAGGGATACGACGCCATTGAACAACTGTATTACGAACCAAAGACCCAACACGATCCAGGCCGGCCATTCCGCCCATCGAGCGATGAATCCGAGTGGAATAATCCCTCTTACCTTGACGCCGGGGAACATGATCAAATAACCTCCGAGAACTCCGGCAATTGCGCCGCTTGCCCCAATCAAGGGGATCGGCGAACTGGGATCAATAATTATCTGGGCGAAGGAGGCCATAAATCCACCGAAGAAATAGAAGATTACGTACAGCACAACCCCCATGCGATCTTCGAGATTATCCCCAAAAAGCCAAAGGTAAAGCATGTTTCCCAACAAGTGCATCCAGCCGCCGTGAAAAAACATGCTTCGCAAGAAATCTAAGAAGGTGTCTAGCGCAAGGGGGTTATCGATCACACTTGCCGGCACGACGGAGAGATTCAAGAATTGTTCTTGAAGTTCCGCGGCAGAGAGCGTTTGCTCCCACAGGAATACCATTACGTTTAAGGCGATCAGACCATATGTAATTATTGGCACTCGTCGCGTAGGATTGAGATCCTTCAAAGGTATCATTGCTCACCTCCTTGGCGTTTTGCTTATCAAGCCAGAATTGTTTCCGATCAGGCCTGAATCATACGCCAGGCACCTCTTCATAAAATTGTATACGTTTAATTAGTCTGCATCTACTCTCATTCTAAATGTAAAGAGCAAGAACACTGCTGCCATTAATAAGAGTTGAGGTCCCTAAGGTAGGACTCGGGTCTTATAAATCAACCGTCGAAATGAATCATTTTACTCATTAGGGCAGAAAACCTAGGTAACCTTTAACCGCTCGTCAGAATAAGCCTCATAGATTTTTCCTTCAACTATAGTCCGCATCCGGTCGAGAGCCTGATGGATTTCAGCGAAAGTAGTGTAGAGAGGGGTGATGCCCAAGCGAATGTTATCCGGAGCACGGAAATCTGGGATGACTCTTGTTGCAGGAGGAGGGGACTCAATCAAGGCGCGATTAATACGGTAACTTTCTGGATGACGCAACGATACGTGTGAACCTCGGATTTCGGGTTGTCTTGGTGATCCAAGCGTGAACCCAAGTGGGATGAGCCATTGGTCAGCCAAAAATATCAAATACTCTGTTTGCCTGACACTTTTATCCCGTAGCCTATTCATCCCTGCTTCCAAAAGAATATCAATAGAGGGCTCCAATGCCTTCATCGATAACATCGGGGCCGTTCCGACCCGATAGCGGGAGATGTCAGATGCTGGTGTGAAATCGAGTTCAAAGGAAAAGGGATCCTTGGCGGAAAACCAACCCCACATCGGTTGGCTCAGTTGCTTTTGTAAATCTCGGCGCACATATAGGAAAGCAGGGGATCCAGGACCGCCATTAAGATACTTGTAGGTACAGCCCACTGCTAGATCAACGTTACAACTATTTAGATCAACGGGAACAGCTCCCACAGAATGGCTCAAATCCCAAAGCGTCAGTGCCCCGGCCGCGTGGGCCAACTCGGTCACGCGCGCCATATCGTACATAAATGCGCTTTTGAAGGTCACATGGGTCAAGCAAACCAAAGCCGTTTGCTCCTCTATCGCAGCCTCAACCGCTTCAGGCGAAATGGTGATACCGTCTTCAGAGGGAATAAGTGACAAATGATGGTTCTTCCCCAACAGTTTCACAATGCCCTGTAGAATGTATAAATCGGAGGGGAAATTCAGGACATCACTGACAATCCAGGTGCGGTTTGGGCGCGCCTGTAAGGCTGCCAAAGCTAACTTGAAAAGATTAATCGAGGTTGCTTCGGTGACGAGGATTTCATCGGCTTGCGCGCCGACCAAATCAGCGATTTTAGCTCCTAGTTCCGTCGGTGTGTTTATCCATCCATCATTCCAAACTCGAATTAACCGCTTCCCCCATTCAGCCTCAATCGCGTTTCGCATGAACTCGACAGTACGCTTGGGAAGGCGGCCAAGCGAATTACCATCTAAGTAAATCAGGTTTGGATCAGCGATCACAAATTCATCGCGAAAAGAAGCAAGCTCATCTTGAGCATCCAAGTCATGTGCAAGGCTAATATCCGTGGTCTCGAAGTTCAAAATTTTCTCTCCTATTTACGCGGGAAGGCAAAAAGAGCAAGAACGACCTTTGCCACCATACTTGAAATAGCACCTTTGCTCCCACAACTTGCCTGCAGAATCAACTCCGATTTTCCAACTTGGGAAAGGGGAAAGGGACTACCCTCAGGTTGTGGGCAATTCTCGTTACCGGGTGGTTCTTGAATCTAAGATTTGAGAGAGCATTATCCCTGATAGATCTGCGCTCACACAAATTTTTCTAAATCGGATTTTCTAGATTCCATCATGAAATACGAAATCAATAATCGGCTTGAATCCAGCATATTCGGCGAGAAATCTATCCAACTTCTTTGGTCTGAATAACGCCGCCACGATCACCCGAAAGTTAATCGCTCTCAAGAGATACTGGCGATAGTGTTCATTATATGGAAGTAGTTTTACGATATCCAACGGCGCGTTTTCCCATGCAATTGCATCTGCCACCAAGATCGCTTCCGCATATTCAACAGATCCATAGGCAGGGGAAAAATCGATAACACAAGGGTCCAGTCCTTCGTGAAAAATGATGTTGCCACAAATATCCGAGTGGATGATATCCCGAGCTCGTGCTAAAGGTCGGTATCGTGCGAAGATTTCCTCAACCAACTTGATCATCTTGGGGTGGAGGTTGGAAGGCAAAGGCGCAACTTGCCAGGCGATCTCATGTGCAACGCTCCACCAGTCATCACTCGGCGGCATTGGAGAATTTTCTTTCTCATTAACTTTAGAATGGAATGCCCTTGCAATATTCAATCTTTCCTGCCACCTGCCATTGACATGCTCTCCCGGCTCAAATGTTGAAGCTCCCCAACCCTCATAAACGAAAGACCCATCAGCCGTCCGCCGTGGTACTGAGAGGCGAAACCCCTCCTGCGATATCCCGAGAAGCAATTCGCAAGCCCAACTGTACCGCGCAGGAGAATCGATGGGTTTCAAGACATATTGACCCACTCGCACAGAACGTCCTTCACCGCCAGCCAGCTTCTGCATAGTGCCGGTGCAACGGAACGCGGTTAGGATATGAGGGTCAAGGGATGTATTTGTCATTTTCATTTCAAGAGAGCAAAATTTGAAGTTGTTAGGAAAGAAGGATATGAAAGATATCCCAGCTTATTGCCGAAATGCTATACAGCAATAGAAAAAATCCTCAATCCCAGAATAAATGTCCATTGCAGGACAACTACAACTGTAATTCGTTCGGTCAATCCCATGATAGGGCTTCCCAATTTCATAGCAGCGAATCCACCCGATAAAATTATGATCGCAACTGTGACGAACGAATACGTTCCGAACCCTGGAAAGATATCTGCTCCGTTAAGCCAGATTCCCAATAAAAGTGTGGATAGGATGGATAGCAGGGCAAGAATACCCACCAGGATCTTATGCATCTGGCCGGGGAACGTGCTAGGGGATCCCCATGCATCCTGCGGAAAAACCGTCGCCGTAGCTATATTCACCACACCCCCGACAATGATCAATCCCGCGCCGATCCATCCTACCATCTCGGAATGTTCGCTTCCCCGCACAAACCGAAGTACCCCAACACCAAACAGGATATTAAGGACCGCTGTACTCGTAGAAAGGGAATCCAGCAATCGCTTGTTTGGCGACCCAGGCGAGAATAGTTCACTCACTGTATCGGAGATGTGGCTATAACCTGGCCTCAAAGCACCACCGAGAATGGTCATGAACACATATATCACTGGAGAAAGCATTCCACACAGGGAAAGTATTCTCAATGTCATAAAACTCCTATGTTACAAGCCACTTGTCATCGGCTGCTGATTTCAAGTTCTAATCAATTCCTATCCATGGTTCGGTCCAGCGAGTTGGCATATCTATTTACATCATTTATTCGATTTCATTCTTCAAAAAATACGTCCGAATGATGTTGCCTTCACCTTTCAATGTCCAAGCAGAATAACCCTTGGACCTCATGGTATCTATCCCCGGAGCAGGTAAAAATGTAGTAATAAGTTCAATAATTTCACCCGTTTTCACCTTCTTAGCTTCTCGAAGGACAGTAACCACAGTCATCTTGTCCTTATCTTCAACTTCTTCCTCAACAATCGAAACCGATATCTTGTCCGTTGAGAACCAAGTCGGTTCAGGAGCAAAATAATCCTCATCCTGGTAAGATTCATCGGTTCCAGACTGCCCTACCTCAGCTTTAAGTATGTTGATCAATTCGTTGAGTTGGATATTTCCAACGGATGAGATGTGCTTTATGGTAGCAACTTTTGCTACTGATTTTCTTAACAAAGGATTGGTCAACTTCTTGAATGGTGGTGCAATACTGATCAATTTTGCTTCAAGTTCAGGATATGCTTCTAGTAATTCATGAACCGTTGTCGATGGATTAATTTCAACTTTGTTCTTCATCGTCTACCCTTCATTAATGATTTGTTGGTGCTAATCGACTTAAATACCTCAAAACTCGGGTGGAACAATTTTCTCTTCCCTACAACCTTACCATTTTCGTCAGTTATTGTGCTTAACTGGGCTGATCTTCAGCTAATTCTCCCGAACCGAAAACTACTGTATCAGACAGTATCCTATCGTTAAAAGCCAATTGGAACCATCCAACCGTCTCATGAGTCACCAAGTGGGTTGATCTCCCTTATCGTCCAAATTGGAGTTAATTGAAGCCTACCGAAAACCGTGATGCAGAACTTCATTTTGCGTGTGGTACTAACCAACATCACAATGATGTATTGTTGAAATAAAAAAGCCCCGTTTGCCGGGGCTTTCGTTAAGCAAATAACTCTGGCTTACATGGCAGGGAAGATTTCGTAAACTGAAATATTCCCTCCGCCCGCTAACATTGGACAGCCTTTTGCCTTCGTTACCGCACTGTCAAGTGAATCAGCTTTGATAATTGAATATCCAGTCGCCATAGTGCCATCAGGACCATCGCTAACCAATCCATCACTCATAATGGTCTTGGCCTTTGGTCCTGTTGGATTACCACCATCAACAAGGTCGTCCCCGAGGGTCTCGAACCAATCACCCCATGCTTTCATAACTACAGCTTGTTCTTCTTCCGTTTCGGGCATGCCACCACCAGTGTAAACCAATAAAAAGTTATTCATTATTCCTCCATTAGATATATTGGACTTATTTAGTCTGTTTTGGAGTAAAATTGTAACACAATGGAAAAAATGCCGAGTTTATTCCCGAGTGATCGTTAATATGATTCGAATGTTTTGGATCGTGTGAAACATCCACACGTAAGTTTCTGAACAATTTTTTGGATCGTTTAGAATCTGCTTCACACAATCAAAGCGAATAAATAGCCAAGCAAGATCGCTCCTATGAGCGAAATCGCGACATAGAGGCTGAATACTCGTCGAGATACGATCCCCCACACCGCCGCCATGGCTGGGAGAGTTGTGGTTGGGCCTGCGATAAGAAAAGCCAAACCTGCTGCTGGGTCCATTCCCTGAGACAACAAACCTCCAATCATTGGCAATGAAGTAAGGTTACTTGTGTATGCCGGAACACCAAGAAATGCAGCGACTAGAATGGCCCAAGGATTATCACGTCCAAGCAATCCAGAAATCCATTCTGAGGGAATGTAAAGCTCAATCAACGCTTCTAATACAAATGCCAGGATCATAAACTTGACCACCATCGTTGTCGCGTCCCATATTTCTTTGGTCAAACGATTGATAAAAGGAGCCGGTATCACCGAGCATGTGCCATCATCAGCATCAGTACTCCCACCTCCACATTCGTGGCTGGTTACTCCCTGCGTATTGGGTAAATTCATCTCCACAGCAACTTGATGCCCTGTTTCTATCCCTGCGCTGCAACACACAGTGACAGGCGATGGCGAAGTGGCAACAAGCCCAAATCCTGAATGATAAGAAGATCTAAGCCTGCTTTTGAGAGTTCGCCAACC
>JAGLGG010000301.1 GCA_023144145.1 Anaerolineales bacterium
CCGTAGATATAAAAGCAAAACGGATGTAAAGTTTGAACTGAAGGGCAGATTAAATTAATTCTTCAGTTCTTCCCAATGCACACAACATCCCACCGTTATTCCCTAACATAGTGATTGTGAAAAAAGCCATTTTGTTGACTGTAATATGATAAATTTGGTATTCTAAATAAAACTTGGGGAAGAACATCACAATCATGTCAACTTTTCTCGCGCCCCTTTAGCCAGCGGCTCAGAACTGGATTAGGGAGTGAATCTCATCACCATTTGCCGCACTTGAATCACGCAGCCGACCACAGACGGCGAATAACGAGAGCAATGACCCCGAGTCCATCGACAAGGTGCGACTCTTAAGAGAACAGAGGAGTGGACATGTACCGCAAGTCACAATTATCCCTACGTTGGTTTGTTCTAGCAATTGCTATCGGCACCGCACTCTCCGCCTGTAGTGCGGATGCAGAGGAATTGACGGCTACCTCAGTTACCGATACTGCCACTGCTTCGTCGCCCATCTCCACTGCGATGAATACTCCGATCCCCAGCGACACACCCACTCCAATCCCTTCGCCTACCCCAACCCCTACCCCGCTCGGGGGAGGGGGAAAAATCGCCTTTTCTTCAAACCGCGACGGCGATTTTGAGATCTACCTTATGAATGCGGACGGAACAAACCAAGTCCGGTTGACGAATCAATCCACACATGATTTCTCTCCAGAGTTCTCTCCCGACGGTGATATGTTGCTTTTCTTTGCTGCGGATTTTACATCCGATCCTCCATCAGGTGAGTTTCAGTTTCTTGGCATAGATGGGACACATTTGGGTACGTTTGTTGCGTTTGGCTGGGGACCCTCGTCGTGGTCACCGGATGGCAAAACCATTGCCCTCACAATCGGGACGGGAGAGGGTAATATGGAAATCCTAATAGGTGAGATTGGTGGAATGGCTCAGCTCCTGACTTCAAATCCGGCCCCTGACCACTCTCCGGCGTGGTCGCCCGATGGGAAGACCCTCGCGTTTGTCACACACCGAGACGGTTTGCCGAAGATCTACCTTATGGATGCAAGTGGCAACAACGTCAGAAGGCTCACCGAATCTGATGGGGTGGGGCTTGAGCCCTCATGGTCCCCGGATGGGACAAAGATCGCATATGTATCTGGTGACAATGTCAACACTCAAATCTACATCATGAGTTCTGACGGCACGGAGGTCACTCAAGTGACCGAAGGTCCGGGATTCAACGAAACCCCCAACTGGTCTCCGGATGGCACCGTCCTTGTTTTTTGGTCAAATCGCTCAGGCAATTCACAGATCTACACCATTCGCTCGGACGGAACCGAACTTACTCGGCTGACGTCGAACGCGTTCACTGATGAGAGGCCTGACTGGGATCACTCAGCTACCGAGACGACGCCCCTAACTTACACATCCCCAGCTGTAATAAAAGAATCCATCATTCCATATCCAATGATACTTTTATCTAGCACGGATTGCACAAAATCCAATTGGCAGTTTTCCTACACCCGGAGCTTTCAGCGAGTAGATGCCAATTCCACGTACACGGTAACTGGCTCCAATGGATACAATGCAACCGAAAATATGGATTGGTTGACCATTGGCCAGAGCCATACAAGCAATGTGGATGTGAATCTCGATGGAGGTTACGCCGCCAACTTTACCTTCAAGACTCAATATGTCGGCAATGATGGCTCATATGCCATACTTATTTGGAACTGTGAAACAGGTGAGGTTCTCCAAAATTCTTGGAATCCTGCCGATTGACCCTGGATAATATTCGCCATACGAAATACTTCATGCGAACGGTCTTTGCTCTTGGTGACCTGCCCCCATTGCGACGGACGCTCTTGCGTCACGGGGAATGCAACGGGGTTGGTTTTGCCAAATGTAAGGATGGATCCACGTGAGCAGTGAAGGAAGGAAAAGATCCGGGCGGAGGGGTTAATTTGGTTACTTCCCGAATCGCGAAACAAGCAAGCCAGAAATCGATTCTGTCGACTTGCTCTTC
>JAGLGG010000302.1 GCA_023144145.1 Anaerolineales bacterium
ATTGCGCCCCTACGGCTCAGCGGCGGGCGCCGCTGAGCTTTAAGAACAGCTTTGCTGTTCTTTGGCTTTGATAAGTATGCTACGAACGTATATGTCGAAGATGTAATACTGGCGTAATACCCACGTAAAGGTCAATTGCTAGTATGACGACAGAAAAGCATGTGCCTCATCCAGTGCACATCGTGTGAACTGCCAGGATGAGCTGCTGAGGAATCTGATGAAGCTACCCACCCGAATTATTGTCCATTGTCTTCTTTTCATATTGCTTACTGCCTGTGAAGTTGCTACGAATACAACTACTCCTTCCAACCCACTAATGGTAAGATCAAGCCCGCTCTCGATCCATACCCTCTCGATTACGAGCTCACCCAGCCCTATATCGGAGCAGACATCCAATTCCAATTCAACACAAGACCTAATTCCAACCCACACTCCAACCCTCATTCCCCTGTGGCAAGATTTTCCAGGGCCTACAGAAGACTCGGAAATTGACATTCCTCTACCGGTAACTCCAATCGAATTCCCAGAAAACGCAGTAAATATTATTCTGCTTGGCACAGATCGAAGAGAATCCTGGAAATGGTATCAAACCGATGCGATCATGATCGTCTCCCTGGACCCTGACTCTGGCACAGCAACAATCCTCTCCGTTCCTCGTGATCTGTACCTGTACATCCCCGGCTGGAAAGTTAACCGCATCAATACTGCCGAGTACCACGGCGGATTTGAAATGATCGCCAATGCAGTCTTATATAACCTGGGTATCCCGGTCCATCACTGGGTTAGGGTTGAATATGGGGGATTTAGGGAAGCCATCGATATCCTTGAAGGAATTGATGTACTCACATCTCGTCGTTTGACTAGTATGTGTGAAGGGGTCCCCTATGATTACAAGGCTGGTGTTGAATACCATATGGATGGTTTCGACGCCATGTGTTATGTGCGCATGCGAATGAACAGCAGCGATTTCGATCGCTTGCGCCGTCAGGAAGAAGTAGCCCGAGCGATTTTCAATAAGGTCGTCAGCATTGATGGGATCCTAAAAACCCCTCAACTTTACGCGACATTCAGTCAATTCGTAGAATCTGACCTGACGCTTGAAAAACTAATTCCATTGATGCCATTAGTGACGAAGTTCGCATTAGATTCCAGCCAAATTCGTTTTTACAACATAAATTCCACAATGGTCCAAAACCTGCGTACCCCAGAGAGTGGTCAGGCAGTGCTCCTCCCAAAACATGATCTCATTCAGGAAATGTTAGAGCAAGCCTTTAGCAGACCTTAGGATTTGCTATTCCTATTCTACTCACTTCAAGATTGACTGTGATAACGCCTCCACATGCACACCCCTCTGCAGGAGGGGGTCAGGTTGTGCGATTTGTGCTATGCTTGAGGTGCACGTCAAGGGAATACGAAGATGGGGAATTTGGAGTATTGTCGCCTTGCCTTGAAGAAGGCAGGAACCTCCCGGAATGATCTCGTTATTGAATATTACGATGCTGATCAACCCGATGATATTCGAGAAGAAATAATTCAAAAGAAGGTCAGTTTGATAAAAATCAACTCACTCCTGACGAGAGTGAAGGCAAGGCTTGTCTCAGAAGGTTGGCAGGAAGTATCGATTAAAGAAGCAGAAGTTCACTTTATGCGAATCCCACCGGCTAAAAAGTAGGAATCCTGTTTTAGTCGGGATTCCTCACTCCCGATCCCTTGTTCTTCCCCATTGACCGATTGACCCCACTGAATTCTTCGGCCTGCACACCCTCGATGTAATTCAATAAATGAGCATATGCTTGACACCCCTGGCTCGAGGGGACGAGCCAGGGGCGATTGCATTGGGCACGTATATGCAGCTGTATCTGGCCGATGTTGTGCCCGATATTTTGATTATAAATGTGAAGATCATGACTCGGGCTTAACGAGTTACTTAAAACTTCTGGTAGTCAGTCACGATGGATATTATGGGCTACCATTCTAGGCCGAAGCGTAGCGAATGTGAATAGCTTCGTTGCTCACGGGCGAGGGACTTTCTCAACGGAAAACGATGATTCTGGCCAAAG